>NZ_MSGP01000202.1:0-294 GCF_002078235.1 Streptomyces viridosporus | reverse complement strand
GCCGCGCAGGTCGACGCGGTCGAGCGGTACGGGGGTGCCGCCGAGGACGAACAGGCCGCAGGAGGCGTTGTCGGCGACGGTGTCGACGATGGTGATGTCCCAGCCGGCGATGCGGCTGTCGACGATCTCCAGTGCGGGCAGGGCGAAGGCGGTGGCCCGCAGCAGGTCGGCGACGGTCGGGTCGCGGTGCGGCAGGTCCGCGCCCAGCACCAGGGCGACCTCCGCCTCGACCTTGGGCTGCAGCAGCCGGCCGGGCGCGATCGGCTCGCCCTCGGGCACGGCCATGTCGGCGAA
>NZ_MSGP01000201.1 GCF_002078235.1 Streptomyces viridosporus | reverse complement strand
CGGGTGCGCGGGCGGTGGAACGGACAGGGGGCCGCCCACCCGTGCTCCCCTGACGCACCGCGCCCGGTGACCGGGAGACGGCGGGGACGGACGCGCCGGCCGCACCCGGCTCCGGCCCGCCCGGGTCTCCCGTGCGGCGGGCCGCGGTCAGCCCGCGGTGGTCCTGGCGTAGACGTTCTCGGCCCAGGTGGCGATCTGATCGTCCGACAGGTGCCGGGCGAGGTCGGCCTCGCTGATCATGCCGACGAGGCGCTTGTCCTGGATGACGGGAAGCCGGCGGATCCGGTGCGTCTGCATCTCCTGGAGGACCTCGCTGATGTCGGCGTCCGCATCGATCCAGCGCGGTGTCCCCTGGGCCATGTCGCCCGCGGTGACCCGGGCCGGATCGTGCCCCACGGCGACGCAGCCGACGACGATGTCGCGGTCGGTGAGAATGCCGCACAGCCGTTCGTTCGCGTCGCTGATGGGCAGGGCGCCGACGTTCAACTCGCGCATCAACTGGGCGGCGCGGTCAAGGGTTTCGTGGGCGGGGATCCACTGGGCGCCGCGGTGCATGATGTCTCCGGCGGTGGTCATGGAGTACCTCCCGGTGCCGGACGGCCGGCGCGGCACGGGGCGCACCGCGAGTCCCGGCGTCCCTCATTCTCGTCGCCCCGCCCGCCGACGGCACCCGGAGGAAGCGGCTCGGGCCGGACGTCCGGCCGGAGTTCCCGGCCCGCCGGGCCCCGCGGTCCCGGCGGTCTCAGCCGCGCCATGCCGGGTGCCGCGGATCGTCGGCCCGCACCAGCACGTCCGCCGTTCCGGCCGGGTCCGTCTCCCGCTCGTAGCGTTCGAAGGCGGGGAGGGTCCAGTGCTCGGCCTCGGGGGTGCGGCGGCGCAGGGCGCCCGGGGAGAGGAGGAGGTGGACGGTCAGGTCGAAGGGGAACCAGTGCCGCAGGAGGAGCGGGCCGTGCAGCACCAGCACGCCGCCGGGCGGGAGCCGGACGTAGGGGCTGCGGGTGGCGCGGTCGGTGACGGGGTCCCACAGGTCGGGCAGGACCCGTCCGCTCCCGCCGGGTTCGAGGGGACCGAACACCTCGCGCCACAGGGCCCCGGTGTCGTACCAGCCGCCGTAGTAGGACTCCACGTCCCGGTGTCCGTACTCGAGGCGGACGGAGGCGGGGCGCAGAAAGCCCTCGGCGCCCACGACGAGGGAGGGGCGGCCGCGCAGCCGCAACGCCTCGGCGACCCGCTCGGCGAGGTCTCCCGGGCGGGCGGCGGGGGCTCCGTCGACGGCGAGCCGCAGCCAGGGACCGCCGTCGGCCGCCCTCAGCTCCAGCAGGCGCTCGGCGAGGAGGTCGCCGAGCCGGTCCCAGGTGATCGCTTCCAGTCGCACACCGCCCATGATGCGTCAACGGCCGGCCTGGCCGCGCGGGCCGCACGGACGCCCACCGGGTGCGGCACACGGTGCCCGGCACGTGGTCCCCGTCCGGTCGAGGGGGAAGGAAAGACATATGGAATCCTGCTCAATTCCCCCTCCTCCCAACGGACTTGTCGTCCACCGGCCGATCAGGGGACGTCACTGCGCCGGCTGCCGCCGCGGCCCCCTCCCCCTGCTGGTGAGGGAGGACGGCGCGCCGCGCTGTCTCGACTGCGCCGATCTGGGCCATCTCGTTTTCCTGCCGCGCGGCGACACGGCGCTCACCCGCAGGGCGCGGGAGGAGAGCACGCTGTCCGCGGTGGTCGTGCGGTTCGACCGGCGCAGGGGCCGGTACGAGCGGCAGGGCGTCCTGGTGGAGGAGGAGGCGCTGGCCCGGGCC
>NZ_MSGP01000200.1 GCF_002078235.1 Streptomyces viridosporus | reverse complement strand
CCGCCCCGCACCGCTCGCCGCCCCCGGCGGCCAGGAGCGGTTCGGGAACCCGGCCCCCTCCTACCGGCGCGACCTGCCCTCCGACCGGCACTCCGGACAGCGCGCCCCGTAGGCCCCGCGCCCGCCGCCGACGGCCCGACGGACCGTCGGCGGCGGGGACACTTCCCAGCGGCCCCCGCCGTCGGCGGGGGCCGCTTTCCCGACGGTCGGGGTGAGCAGTTCCTCGCCGGTCGGGCCGGCCCGGACGGAGATGTCCGTCTGCGGACATCTCCGTCCGGCACCACGCGGGCGCCCCCTCACCCGACCGAGGGCACCGCTCACGTCAGTGCGCGTGACCGCCCGGCGTCGGCGCCGCGTTCTTGACGGTCAGGGGGAGCAGCTTCTTGCCGGTCGGACCGATCTGGATGGAGGTGTCCATCTGCGGGCACACCCCGCAGTCGAAGCACGGCGTCCAGCGGCAGTCCTCGACCTCCGTCTCGTCGAGGGCGTCCTGCCAGTCCTCCCAGAGCCAGTCCTTGTCCAGGCCGGAGTCGAGGTGGTCCCAGGGCAGGACCTCCTCGTAGGTGCGCTCGCGGGTGGTGTACCAGTCGACGTCGACGCCGAAGGGGGCCAGTGCCTTGTCCGCGCAGTTCATCCAGCGGTCGTAGGAGAAGTGCTCGCGCCAGCCGTCGAAGCGGCCGCCGTCCTCGTAGACCGCGCGGATGACCGCGCCGACGCGGCGGTCGCCGCGGGAGAGCAGGCCCTCGACGATGCCGGGCTTGCCGTCGTGGTAGCGGAAGCCGATGGAGCGGCCGTACTTCTTGTCGCCGCGGATCTTGTCCCTCAGCTTGGCGAGGCGCTCGTCCGTCCCCTCGGCGGAGAGCTGCGGGGCCCACTGGAAGGGGGTGTGCGGCTTGGGGACGAAGCCGCCGATGGAGACCGTGCAGCGGATGTCGTTGGAGCCGGAGACCTCGCGGCCCTTGGCGATCACGCGGGTGGCCATGTCGGCGATCTGGAGGACGTCGTCGTCGGTCTCGGTGGGCAGGCCGCACATGAAGTACAGCTTCACCTGGCGCCAGCCGTTGCCGTAGGCCGTGGCGACGGTCCGGATGAGGTCGTCCTCGGAGACCATCTTGTTGATGACCTTGCGGATGCGCTCCGAGCCGCCCTCCGGCGCGAAGGTCAGGCCCGAGCGGCGGCCGTTGCGGGTCAGCTCGTTGGCCAGGTCGATGTTGAAGGCGTCCACGCGGGTGGAGGGGAGGGAAAGGCCGATCTTGTCGTCCTCGTAGCGGTCGGCGAGGCCCTTGGCGATGTCGCCGATCTCCGAGTGGTCGGCGCTCGACAGCGACAGCAGGCCGACTTCCTCGAAGCCCGTGGCCTTCAGGCCCTTGTCGACCATCTCGCCGATGCCGGTGATGGAGCGCTCGCGGACCGGACGGGTGATCATGCCGGCCTGGCAGAAGCGGCAGCCGCGGGTGCAGCCGCGGAAGATCTCCACCGACATGCGCTCGTGGACCGTCTCGGCGAGCGGGACGAGGGGCTGCTTGGGGTAGGGCCACTCGTCGAGGTCCATCACCGTGTGCTTGGAGACGCGCCACGGGACGCCGGACTTGTTCGGTACGACACGGGCGATGCGGCCGTCGGGGAGGTACTCGACGTCGTAGAAGCCGGGGACGTACACCCCGCCGGTCCTCGCCAGGCGGAAGAGGAGTTCCTCGCGGCCGCCGGGGCGGCCCTCCTCCTTCCAGGCGCGGATGATCCGGGTGACCTCGAGGACCGCCTGCTCGCCGTCGCCGATGACCGCGCAGTCGATGAAGTCGGCGATCGGCTCGGGGTTGAACGCCGCGTGGCCGCCGGCCATGACGATCGGGTCGTCGAGGCCGCGGTCCTTGGACTCCAGCGGGATGTCGGCCAGGTCCAGGGCGGTGAGCATGTTGGTGTAGCCGAGCTCGGTGGAGAAGCTCAGGCCGAACACGTCGAAGGCCTTCACCGGACGGTGGCTGTCGACCGTGAACTGCGGGACGCGGTGTTCCCGCATCAGCGCCTCGAGGTCCGGCCAGACGCTGTAGGTGCGCTCGGCGAGGACTCCGTCCTGTTCGTTGAGGACCTCGTAGAGGATCATGACGCCCTGGTTGGGCAGTCCGACCTCGTACGCGTCGGGGTACATGAGCGCCCAGCGGACGTCGCAGCTCTCCCACGGCTTGACCGTGGAGTTGAGCTCTCCGCCGACGTACTGGATCGGCTTCTGCACATGCGGGAGCAGAGCTTCGAGCTGCGGGAACACAGACTCGGCGACTTCGGCAGGCATCTCGCGAACCTTCGTGTGCTGACTGGGGTCCCCCCGGCCCAAGGAGGCTGCGGGGGCGGGTGACCATTCAGCGTAACGCGGCCAGGAGGGTCCCTCCTACGACGTCCAGTGCCGGAGGACCTTGCCGATCGACGTCCAGGTGCCCGGGAGCGCCGCTTCGGCGGCCTGCGCGCGGTGCTCCTCGCGGCCGTACAGGACGCCGTAGGTGAAGGTGTTCTCCCCCGCCGCGTGGGCGACGGCGGCCAGCTCGCGCAGGGCCTTGCGGGCCATGACGCCGTCCTGGTGGTCGCCGAGCAGTTCCTGCAGCGCCTTCATGGACTTGGCCAGGTCGTTCGCGGGGCCGCCGAGTGCCGGGGCGGCGGCCTCGGCCGCGTAGCGGGTGCGCTTGGTCTTCTTGCGGGCCTCGTGCAGGGCGAGGTCGCGGTCGTCGCCGGGCGGGAGGTCGAGGGCGCGGGTGACCAGGCCGGAGAGCTTGTCGAGGTTCTTGCGTACGGCCTTGGCGAGCACCTTGTCCGGCTTGGCGGCGGCCTTCTTGCGCAGCGGCGGGTCGGCCAGCAGGGCATCCAGGGCGTCGAGGAGCCCGAGGTGGCGGCGGGAGTCGAGGACGGCGGTGAGGCGGCCGTGGGCTCCGCTGTGGCGGGCCTCGGACCAGGCGGTCAGCCGGTCGCCGATCGGACCGTGGACGAGGGTGCCGGGCAGGTCGTCCAGGGCGGTTCTCAGGCGCGCGGCGAGGACCTCCTGGTCGCGGTCCAGGCCCAGCTCGCCGGCGAGCCACTTCAGGTCGGCGGCGATCGGGTCGGTGACCTCGCGGTCGAGGACGGTGCGGTAGGAGCGGAAGGTGCTGCGCAGGCGGCGGGTGGCGACCCTCATGCGGTGGACGGAGTCGGGTACGTCCTGGCGTACGGCGGGGTCGAGCTCGACCAGGGCGTCGCGCTGGGCGCGGACGTGGGCGAGGACGTGGTCGCCCGCGGTGACGGGGCTGCCCACCGCCCGGGTCCTGCGCTTCTGCCGGGGTGCGGCGGCCGGCGCGGTGGCCGGGGCGGGTGCCTCCTCGGGCCGGGGGCCCGCCTGCGCGGGGGCCGTCTCCGCCAGGGCCCGGGCCAGCTTCGACGCGGACTTCGAGGGGCGTACGCCCGCTGCGCGGAGCTTCTTCTCCACCGTGTCGAGGAAGGCGGGGTCGCCGTCGGCGGCGAGTTCGACCTCGATCTCGGTCCACCGGGCCGTGCCGCCGTCGCCGGTGAGGCGTTCGGCGTGCACGGTGTCGACGCTGACCTCGGCGAGGAGCCGGCCGGCGGGGTCGAGGAGGTGGCGTACGTCACGGTCGGAGCGCAGTCGGACGACGGGGTGCAGTGCGCGCTCGCGGACGCGGGAGCGGACGAGGCGGGCGAGGCTCTCCGGGAGGTCGTCGGAGAGCGGGGCGCGGATCTCGTCCCGCACGCCGGGGGCGACGGGGAACTTGAGGTGCCAACCGGCGTCGGAGCCGCCGGTGCGGCGGCGCAGGGTGAGGGAGGCGGCGGCCAGGCGGGTGTCGGTGGTGTCGTAGTAGGTGGCGTCGAGGTGGGCGACGCCCTTGTCCCGGACGGACCCGACACCGGGGATGCCGGTCAGGTCGGGCAGTGCGGTGTTCTCGGAGTTCTCGGTGTTCTCGGACTCGTACTTCCGCTCGATCTCGCGCTGGGTGTCCGCCATGACCCGAATCTAGCCGGTTCGGGTGCGGAGCGGCAGAGGGCCGCTCCGCACCGGTGGGGCGGGTGGTTACGCGGACATCGGCCGTTGCACCTTGATCGACTGCAGGAGGCCGACCGCCAGCCACACGGCGAACATCGACGAACCTCCGTAGGAGACGAACGGCAGGGGGAGGCCGGTGACGGGCATGATGCCGAGGGTCATGCCGATGTTCTCGAAGGACTGGAAGGCGAACCAGGCGACGATGCCGGCGGCGACGATGGTGCCGTAGAGGTCGCTGGTGTCGCGGGCGATGCGGCAGGCGCGCCAGAGGATGACGCCGAGCAGGCCGATGATCAGTGCGCCGCCGACGAAGCCGAGTTCCTCACCGGCGACGGTGAAGACGAAGTCGGTCTGCTGCTCGGGGACGAACTGGCCGGTGGTCTGGGAGCCCTGGAAGAGGCCGGAGCCGGTGAGGCCGCCGGAGCCGATGGCGATGCGGGCCTGGTTGGTGTTGTAGCCGACGCCGGCGGGGTCGAGCTCGGGGTTGGCGAAGGCGGCGAAGCGGTTGATCTGGTACTCGTCGAGCACGCCGAGCTGCCAGACGGTGATCGCGCCGATCGCGCCGGCGCCGAGGAGGCCGAAGATCCACCGGTTGGAGGCGCCGGAGGCGAGGAGCACGCCGAGCACGATGATGACCATGACCATGACCGAGCCGAGGTCGGGCATGAGCATCACGATCAGCATGGGGACGACGGCCAGGCCGAGTGCCTGGAGGACCGTGCGGTGGTCGGGGTAGGGCTTGTCGCCCGCGTCGACCCGGGCGGCGAGCAGCATCGCCATGCCCAGGATGATCGTGACCTTCACGAACTCCGAGGGCTGGAGCGAGAAGCCGCCGCCGAGCTTGATCCAGGAGTGGGCGCCGTTGATGGTGGAGCCCAGGGGGGTGAGCACCAGCAGGACCAGGAAGACCGAGGCGCCGTACAGCAGGGGCACGGCCGTGCGCAGGGCGCGGTGGCCGAGCCAGACCGTGCCGATCATCAGGGCCAGTCCGATGCCGGTGTTCAGCCAGTGCCGGACCAGGAAGTAGTACGGGTCGCCCTGGTTGAGCTCGGTGCGGTTGCGGGTGGCCGAGTAGACCAGGAGCGAGCCGAGCAGGGACAGCGCGGTCGCCGACAGCAGTATCGGCCAGTCGAGGCGCCGGGCGAGGGAGTCACGGGCGAAGACCCGGGTCCAGCCGGCCCGCTCGGGTCCGTACCCGGAGACGTGGAAGCTGTTCACTCCGCCGCTCATGACGCCATCCTCCGGGTTCCGGTGGCCCGCCGGTGGCGTCGGTGGCAGCCCGGGCGGCCGTCGCCCCGGCGTGGTCCGTCGCCCCGGCCTCCGTCGCCCGGCCGCCGGCCGCCGCCCCGGCGCCGGTCGCGGCGGCGGGTGTCGCGGTTGCCGGCCTCCGGTGAGGGGACCGTGCCGGCCTGCTGCTGGTCGGCGGGGTCGTCCTGGCCGTCCGGGCCGTCCTGGGGGGTGGTGGCCCGGGCGTCCGGTGAGGCGGTCGGCCGGTCCTCGGCCGGGTCCTTGGGGATCTTCGGGGACTTGATGGTGCCGTCCGTCCCGACCTTCGGGAGGGTCTTCTGGGGCTCGGGCAGCAGCGCCTTCTTCTTGTCGATCGTGCCGTCCTCGGCGACGCCGTACAGCGCGTTGTAGATGTTGCGCACGGCGGGGCCCGAGGCGCCGGAGCCGGTACCACCCTGGGAGATCGTCATGACGATCGAGTAGTCCTCGGTGTAGGTGGCGAACCAGGAGGTGGTCTGCTTGCCGTGGACCTCGGCGGTACCGGTCTTGGCGTGCATGGGGATCTCGTCCTGCGGCCAGCCGCCGAACCGCCAGGCGGCCGTGCCCCGGGTGGCGACACCCTCGAGGGCTTCGTCTATCTCGGCGAGGGTCTTCTTCGTGATCGGCAGCTTGCCGTACGCCTCGGGCTCGATCTCGGTGACCGTCTTGCCGTCGGGGCTGATGACGGCCTTGCCGACGGTGGGGCTGTGGAGCGTTCCGCCGTTGGCGAGGGCCGCGTAGACGGTGGCCATCTGGATGGGGGTGACGAGGGTGTCGCCCTGGCCGATGGAGTAGTTGACGGAGTCACCGGCGCGCAGCCGGTTGCCTTCGAGGCAGTTCTCGTAGGCGATCTTCTCGGCGTAGCTGCCGTCCTTGTCGCCGTACTTGCACCAGGCGTCCTTGTTGGCCTTCCAGTAGTCCAGCTTCCACTGGCGGTCGGGGACGCGGCCGGTGACCTCGTTGGGCAGGTCGATCCCGGTCTCCTTGCCGAGGCCGAACTGGTGGGCCGTCTTGTAGAACCAGTCCTTGGCGTTCTTCTTCGGCTTGTTGCCGCCGTCGCGCTTCCACTCCTCGTGGGAGAGCCGGTAGAAGACGGTGTCGCAGGAGACCTCCAGGGCGCGGCCGAGGCTGATCGCGCCGTGGTCCTGGGACTCGAAGTTCTTGAAGACCTGACCGCCGATGGAGTACGAGCTGGTGCAGGCGTAGGGGCCTTCGAAGGAGTAGCCGGCGTTGATCGCGGCGGCCGTCGGGATGACCTTGAAGATGGAGCCGGGTGCCGACTGGCCCTGGATGGCGCGGTTGAGCAGCGGGTAGTTGGACTTCTTGCCGGTGAGCCGGGCGTAGTCCTTGGAGGAGATGCCGCCGACCCAGGCGTTGGGGTCGTAGGTCGGGTTGGAGGCCATGGCGACGACGCGGCCGGTTTTGGCCTCCATGACGACGACGGCTCCGGAGTCGGCCTCGTAGGTGCGGTTGGTGTTGCGGTCGTGTTCCTTGCGGGCGGCCTTCATGGCCTCGTTCAGCTCGTACTCGGCGATCCGCTGGACGCGGGCGTCGATGCTGGTGACGAGGTTGGCGCCGGGCTGGGTGGGGTCGGCCTCGGCCTGGCCGATGACGCGGCCGAGCTTGTCGACCTCGTAGCGGGTGACGCCGGCCTTGCCCCGCAGCTGCTTGTCGTACTGGCGCTCCAGGCCGGAGCGGCCGACCTGGTCGGAGCGCAGGTAGGGCGAGCTGGTGTCCTGCGCCTCCTGGATCTCCTCGTCGGTGACGGGCGAGAGGTAGCCGAGGACCTGGGCGGTGTTGGCCTTGCCGGGGCTCGGGTAGCGGCGCACGGCCTGCGGCTCGGCGGTGATGCCGGGGAAGTCCTCGGCGCGTTCGCGGATCTGCAGGGCCTGCTTGGGGGTGGTCTCGTCGGTGATGGGGATGGGCTGGTACGGCGAGCCGTTCCAGCAGGGCTGGGGGGTCTTGGCGTCGCAGAGCCGGACCTTCTCCATGACCTCCTTGGGGGTCATGCCGAGGACGCCGGCGAGTTTGGTGAGGACCGCCTCGCCGTCGTCCTTCATCTTCATGAGGTCGGTGCGGGAGGCGGAGACGACCAGGCGGGTCTCGTTGTCGGCGAGGGGGACTCCGCGCGCGTCCAGGATGGAGCCGCGGACCGCGGGCTGGACGACCTGCTGGACGTGGTTGCCGGAGGCCTCCTTGGCGTACTGGTCGCCCTCGCGGATCTGGAGGTACCACAGGCGTCCGCCGAGGGTGCCGAGGAGGGAGAGGACGAGGACCTGGATGACGACGAGCCGGATCTGGACCCGTGGACTGCGGCCGGTCTCGGGGATGTTGGTCACGCGGCTCGCTCCCCCTCTCCGTGCGTGTACGTGTGTGCGGGTACGAGTGTTGAACGGCCGTCCCGTGCGGCGGGGTTCCGCCGTCGCTCGCCCGTTCGGGTGAAGTCCGGCGAGGTCACAGGCGCTTGACCCCCTTGATGCGTCCGGCGCGGGCCACGCGCGCCCGGGCCGCCTTCATCCTCAGGCCGCCCCGCTGTCCGCCGATGCGCAGCCCGGTGCCGCCGGAGATCCAGCCGGAGGAGACGTCGCCGGTCTTGGCGGTGGAACTCGTCTCGGCCAGCGGATCGTTCTCGGCGCGCCGGGCCAGGGCCATGACGCCGGGGACGACGAACGGGGCGAGCAGCAGGTCGTACAGCGCGGCGGTGAACAGCAGTCCGCCGAGGCCGACGTGGCGGGCGGCGGTGTCGCCGACGAGGGCGCCGACACCGGCGTAGAGCAGGGTGGAGCCGAGCGCTGCGGCGACGACCACGACCATGGGGCCGGTGGCCGATTTGACCTGGCCGCTCTCGGGCTTGACGAGCCCGGCGAGGTAGCCGATGACGCACAGCACGAGGGCGTAGCGGCCGGCGGCGTGGTCGGCGGGCGGGGCGAGGTCGACGAGGAGCCCGGCCGCGAAGCCGACGAGGGCGCCGCCGACGTGGCCGTAGACCAGGGCGAGGCCGAGGACGGTGAGCAGCAGCAGGTCGGGGACGGCGCCCGGGAGGTGGAGGCGGGCGAGGACGCTCACCTGGATCACCAGGGCGACGACGATCAGCGAGCTGGAGAGCAGGATCCGGTTGACGCGCATGGGTGACAGCTCCTACTGCTCTTGCTGGTACTGACCGTCGGCCGGGGCGGAGGGCGTGACGGTCACCGTCACGGTCGGCGTGGGGGTCGGCTCGGACTTCTTGGGCAGCACCGTGTCGCGCGGGTCCTTCTTGGGGGCCTGGACGACGACACCGACGACGTCGAGCTTGCTGAAGCCGACGAACGGGGTGACGTAGAGGGTGCGGGTGAGGTCGCCGCCGGAGGGGTCGACGCGGGAGACGACGCCGACGGGGACGCCGGGCACGAACGGCTTGTCGGCCTGCGAGCCGAAGGTGACCAGCCGGTCTCCCTTCTTGACCTCGGCCTTGCCGTTGAGGAGTTCGACGCGCAGCGGGCGGTCGCCCTGGCCGGAGGCGAAGCCGAGCTCGTCGGTGGCCTCCATACGGGTGCCGACGGTGAAGTCGGGGTCGCTGGCGAGCAGCACGGTGGCCGTGTTCGGGCCCACGGTGGTGACGCGGCCGACGAGTCCGTCGCCGTTGAGGACGGTCATGTCGCGCTCGATGCCGTCGTCGGCGCCGACGTCGATGGTGATGGTCCAGGAGAAGCCCTGGGCGGCTCCTATGGCGATGACCTGGGCGCCCTTGATGCCGTACTGGCCCTGTCCGGCGATCTTCAGCATCTTGTCGAGCTGCTTCAGCCGGCTGCGGTCGCGGTCGTCGCTGCCGAGTTCGGCCTTGAGCGCGGTGTTCTCCCGCTCGAGTTCGGCGAGCCGGTCGTGGCGGTCGCCGGAGTCGCGGACCGCGGAGACCGCGTTGCCGACCGGGCCGACCACGCCCGACACCCCGTTCTCGATGGGGCCGAAGACCGTCGCCGCGGCCTGCCGGGCACCGTCGACCGGTGAATCCTCCCCACCGCGGATGTCCACCGTGATCAGTGCGAACGCGATGGCGATCAGCAGCACCAGGAGCAGCCGGCTCTCTCGTGTGTCCCTCACGTGCGGCGGCCGTGCCTTCCTCGTCGAGAACGGGTATGGGGGTGTCTGTCTGTTCAGGTGTACTGGTGCGGATGTGTGGAGGCGTCAGGAGAACGATGCCTCCATATCAATGATCCGCCGTACGGAAAAAGGTTGTCCCGTACGGCGGAATCAAAGAACCGGTTCATCTGCGGGGCTGGGCGTCCAGCACCTGCTGGAGCGCCTCGAACTCCTCGACGCACTTGCCGGAGCCGAGCGCCACGCTGTCCAGCGGGTCCTCGGCGATGTGGATCGGCATGCCCGTCTCCCGGCGCAGCCGCTCGTCCAGGCCGCGCAGCAGCGCTCCGCCGCCGGTCAGGACGATGCCCCGGTCCATGATGTCGCCGGACAGCTCCGGCGGGCACTTGTCGAGGGTCGTCTTGACGGCGTCGACGATGGCGTTGACGGGTTCCTCGATCGCCTTGCGCACTTCCGCGGCGGAGATGACCACCGTCTTGGGCAGCCCGGAGACGAGGTCCCGGCCGCGGATTTCGGTGTGCTCGTCGGTGTCCAGGTCGTACGCCGAACCGATCGTGAGCTTGATCTGTTCGGCCGTCCGCTCACCCAGCAGGAGGGAGTACTCCTTCTTGACGTGCTGGATGATCGCGTTGTCCAGTTCGTCACCCGCCACGCGGATGGACTGGGCGGTGACGATACCGCCGAGGGAGATGACCGCGACCTCCGTGGTGCCGCCGCCGATGTCCACCACCATGTTGCCCGTGGCCTCGTGGACCGGCAGGCCGGAGCCGATGGCCGCGGCCATCGGCTCCTCGATGATGTGCACCTGGCGGGCGCCGGCCTGGGACGACGCCTCGATGACGGCACGGCGCTCGACGCCGGTGATGCCCGACGGCACACAGACGACGACTCGCGGCCGAGCCAGATACCGCCGCTTGTGGATCTTCAGGATGAAGTAGCGGAGCATCCGCTCGGTGATCTCGAAGTCGGCGATGACGCCGTCCTTCAGCGGGCGCACGGCGACGATGTTGCCGGGGGTGCGCCCGATCATCTTCTTCGCTTCGGCGCCGACCGCGAGGATCCCACCGGTGTTGGTGTTGATCGCGACCACGGACGGCTCGTTGAGTACGATCCCACGACCCCTGACGTACACCAGCGTGTTGGCGGTCCCGAGGTCGACAGCCATGTCACGGCCGATGAACGACATTGAGTTCCCCATCAGGATTCGTCTGGCCTCCCCACGAGCTTTGAGGGCTTTTCAGGTCGGCGAGGTGGGTGCTGTGACGTGAAGGCTTCCATCGTAGACGCGCCTTCGCGAACACTGCGCGAGGGTCTTCGCCATTGTCATCCGGTGGCGTGCCCCCCTGCTTGTGGAGACGGGCCATCGGGGGCATCCGTTCCCCCGAACGCCGTGCATATGCCGGAAAAGGGCCCGGGGGCAAAGCCCCCAGACCCCCCGACAGGCGGCCAAACGCAGCCCGGAGCCACCGGGACGGCCGCGACGCGATCGTTATGCGCCGCCGTTACGCCCGGCTCGGGAAGAAGATCTTCACCTCGCGCTCGGCGGACTCCTCGGAGTCGGAGGCGTGGATCAGGTTCTCCCGGACGATCACGCCGAAGTCCCCGCGGATCGAGCCCGGGGCCGCGGCGATCGGGTCGGTGGGACCGGCCAGTTGGCGCACTCCCTCGATGACCCGCTCACCCTCGACGATCATCGACACGACCGGCCCGGAGGCCATGAACTCCACCAGCGGCTCGTAGAACGGCTTGCCCTTGTGCTCGCCGTAGTGCTGCTCCAGCGTGTCCTGGTCCAGGGTGCGCAGCTCCAGCGCGGTGATCCGCCAGCCGGCCTTGCGCTCGATACGGCTGATGATCTCGCCGGTCAGGCCGCGACGGACCGCGTCCGGCTTGAGGAGGACGAGGGTGCGCTGGGTCACGACGGAACTCCTTGTGCGTCCAAAGATGCGGAATGGGATGAGGTTACCGGGCGTGTCGGGCCGTTCGTCACGCAGCGTCAGGCCCGTCGGCCCGAGCGGCGAAACGGGCCTTCGCCTCGTCCACCTTCCGCCCGAAATGCACCGATGCCCACCACAGCACCGCGAACACCGCGCCCAGGAAGAACATCGCCGGGACGAAGAAGCCGGAGGCGACGAGGGCGATCTGCAGCACCCAGCCGAGGGTCACGCCGCCGGGCCGGGTGATCATCCCGCACAGGGCCACGCACAGGAACATGGCGATGCCGCACACGGTCCACACGGTGCCCGTGGACAGGTCCGGGTCCTTCATCGCGACCAGTCCGGCGAAGCCGACGATGAAGAACTCGCCGATCAAGGTCGAAGCGCAGAGGGTACGCACGTTTCTCAGCCCCTCCCGAGGAGCAGTCGGGCCTCGCCGACGGTGATGACGGAACCGGTGACGAGCACACCGCCGCCGGCGAACTCGCCCTCCTCCTCGGCCAGCGTGATCGCGGCCTCCAGGGCGTCGGGCAGCCGGGGCTCGACCTGGACGCGGTCCTCGCCGAACACCTCGACGGCGAGGCCCGCCAGTTCGTCGGCGTCCATCGCGCGGTGGCTGGAGTTCTGCGTGACGACGACCTCGGCGAAGACCGGCTCGAACGCCTCGAGCAGTCCGCGCACGTTCTTGTCGCCGCTCGCGCCGACGACGCCGACGAGCCGGCTGAACTGGAACGCCTCCCCGATCGCCTCGGCCGCCGCCCGCGCGCCCGCCGGGTTGTGGGCGGCGTCCAGCACGACGGTCGGCGACCGGCGGACGACCTCGAGCCGGCCCGGTGAGGCGACGGCGGCGAAGGCCCTGCGCACGGTGTCGTGGTCGAGCGGTTCGGCGCGCTGGGCGCCGACGCCGAAGAACGCCTCCACGGCGGCGAGCGCCACGGCCGCGTTGTGCGCCTGGTGCGCGCCGTGCAGCGGCAGGTACACCTCGGTGTACTCGCCGCCGAGTCCGCGCAGGGTGACCAGCTGCCCGCCGACGGCGACCTGCCGGGCGACGACGCCGAACTCCAGCCCCTCCCGGGCCACGGTCGCGTCCGCCTCGACGGCCTTCTTCAGCAGCACCTGCGCCGCGTCCACCGGCTGCTGGGCCATGATCACCGTGGCGTTCCGCTTGATGACGCCGGCCTTCTCCCCCGCGATCTCGGCGGGGGTGGTGCCGAGCCGGTCGGTGTGGTCGAGGGCGATGGGCGTCACCACGGCGACGCTCCCGTCGATCACGTTGGTGGCGTCCCAGCTGCCGCCCATGCCCACCTCGACGACCGCCACGTCCACGGGCGCGTCGGCGAAGGCGGCGTACGCCATGCCGGTGAGCACCTCGAAGAAGGACAGCCGGTACTCCTGCCGCGCGTCGACCATCTCGACGTACGGCTGGACGTCCCGGTAGGTCTCGACGAACCGCTCGGCGGAGATCGGCGCGCCGTCCAGGCTGATCCGCTCGGTGATCGACTGGACGTGCGGCGAGGTGTACCGCCCGGTGCGCAGCTCGAAGGCGCCGAGCAGGGCCTCGATCATGCGGGCCGTGGAGGTCTTGCCGTTGGTGCCGGTGATGTGGATCGAGGGGTACGAGCGCTGCGGCTCGCCCAGCACGTCCATCAGCGCGGAGATCCGGTCGACCGACGGCTCCAGCTTGGTCTCGCCCCAGCGGGTCGCCAGCTCCCCCTCGACCTCCCTGAGGGCCTTGTCGACCTCGGGGTCCTCCGGCCGCGCGGGCACCTCGGCCTGCGGCGGTCCGCCCTGGGTGCGCAGGGTGCGGCTGCCGGCCTCGATCACCGCGAGGTCGGGGTCGCGGTCCGTCTCGGCCGCGATGATCTCCTCGAAGGAGTCGACGGGGTCACCGGGGTCGGACTGGTCGTGGTTGCCGTTCGGGGGGAGCTCGCTCACGGGGCCAGTCTACGGAGGCCCGGCAAGCGTCACGGCCGCGCACCCCGCGGCCACGGCGCGCGGCCCCGGAACCCGTCGGTTCCGGGGCCGCGCGCCGGCCGTCGCCTACGCCTGCGGCAGCCGCTCCAGCTGCGCCTGGATGCGGGTGATGTCCTCGTCCGCCTTGGCGAGCCGGGCGCGGATCTTCTCCACCACGTGGTCCGGTGCCTTCGCCAGGAACGCCTCGTTGCCGAGCTTGGCCGTGGCCTGGGACTTCTCCTTCTCCGCGGCGGCGAGGTCCTTGGCCAGCCGCTTGCGCTCGGCGGCCACGTCGATCACGCCGGACAGGTCCAGCGCGACCTCGACCCCGGCGACCGGCAGGGTCGCCGTCGCGGTGAAGGCCTCGCCCTCCGGCTGCAGGCGCAGCAGCTGGCGGATGGCCGCCTCGTGCCGCGCCAGCGCCGTGCCGTCCAGGCTCAGCCGGGCCGGGACCCGCTGGCCGGGCTGGAGGCCCTGGTCGGCGCGGAACCGGCGGACCTCGGTGACGACCGACTGGAGCGTGGCGATCTCCCGCTCGGCGTCGGCGTCCCGGAAGCCGCCCGGCGCGTCGGCGCCGGGGACGGACACGGCCGTGGGCCAGTCGGCGATGACGACCGACTCGCCACCGGTGAGCGTCGTCCACAGCGTCTCGGTGACGAACGGGACGATCGGGTGGAGGAGCCGGAGCGTGACGTCGAGGACCTCGCCCAGGACCCGCTGGGAGACCTCGGCCGGCTCGCCGCCCGCCTGGAACGTCGTCTTGGACAGCTCGACGTACCAGTCGAAGACCTCGTCCCAGGCGAAGTGGAACAGCGCGTCCGACAGCTTGGCGAACTGGAAGTCGTCGTAGTACGCGTCGACCTCGGCCACGACCGAGTTCAGCCGGGACAGGATCCAGCGGTCGGTCGGCGACATCCGCGAGGCGTCCGGCAGCGGGCCCTCGACCGTGGCGCCGTTCATCAGCGCGAAGCGCGTGGCGTTCCAGATCTTGTTGGCGAAGTTGCGCGAGCCCTGGACCCAGTCCTCGCCGATCGGCACGTCGACACCGGGGTTGGCGCCGCGCGCGAGCGTGAAGCGCAGGGCGTCGCTGCCGTACTTGTCCATCCAGTCCAGCGGGTTGACCGCGTTGCCGAAGGACTTCGACATCTTCTTGCCGAACTGGTCGCGGACCATGCCGTGCAGGGCGATGGTGTGGAACGGCGGGGTGCCGTCCATCGCGTACAGGCCGAACATCATCATCCGGGCGACCCAGAAGAAGAGGATGTCGTAGCCGGTGACCAGGACGGAGTTCGGGTAGAACTTCGCGAGCGAGTCCGTCTGTTCCGGCCAGCCGAGGGTGGAGAACGGCCACAGGCCGGAGGAGAACCAGGTGTCGAGGACGTCGGTGTCCTGGTGCCAGCCCTCGCCGCCCGGCGGCTCCTCGTCCGGGCCGACGCAGACGACCTCGCCGTCCGGCCCGTACCAGACCGGGATGCGGTGGCCCCACCACAGCTGCCGCGAGATGCACCAGTCGTGGAGGTTGTCGACCCAGTCGAAGTACCGCTTCTCCATCTCCTGCGGATGGATCGTGACCCTGCCGTCGCGGACCGCGTCGCCCGCCGCCTTCGCCAGCGGGCCGACCTTGACCCACCACTGCATGGACAGCCGCGGCTCGATGGTGGTCTTGCAGCGCGAGCAGTGGCCGACGGAGTGGGTGTAGGGCCGCTTCTCGGCGACGATCCGGCCCTCGGCGCGCAGCGCGGCGACGATGGCGGACCGGGCCTCGAGGCGGTCCAGGCCCTGGAAGGGTCCGTGCGCGGTGATGACGGCGTGCTCGTCCATCACGGTGAGGGACGGCAGGCCGTGGCGCTGACCGATTTCGAAGTCGTTCGGGTCGTGCGCCGGAGTCACCTTGACGGCGCCGGTGCCGAACTCCGGGTCGACGTGCTCGTCGGCGACGACCGGGATGGAGCGGTCGGTCAGCGGCAGCTTGACGAGCCTGCCGATCAGGTGCTTGTACCGCTCGTCGTCGGGGTGGACGGCGACGGCCGTGTCGCCGAGCATCGTCTCGGCGCGGGTGGTGGCGACGACGATGGTGTCGTCCCCGTCGCCGTACTTCATGGAGACGAGCTCGCCGTCGTCGTCCTGGTACTCGACCTCGATGTCGGAGATGGCGGTCAGGCACCGGGGGCACCAGTTGATGATGCGCTCGGCGCGGTAGATCAGCTCGTCGTCGTAGAGCCGCTTGAAGATGGTCTGGACGGCCTTCGACAGGCCCTCGTCCATGGTGAAGCGCTCACGCGACCAGGCGACGCCGTCGCCGAGGCGGCGCATCTGGCCGGAGATCTGCCCGCCGGACTCGCCCTTCCACTGCCAGACCCGCTCGACGAAGGCCTCACGGCCGAGGTCGTGCCGGGACTTGCCCTCCTTGGCGAGTTCCCGCTCGACGACGTTCTGCGTGGCGATGCCGGCGTGGTCCATGCCCGGCTGCCACAGCGTCTCGTGGCCCTGCATGCGCTTGCGGCGGGTCAGGGCGTCGATGAGGGTGTGCTCGAAGGCGTGCCCCAGGTGCAGGCTGCCCGTGACGTTCGGCGGCGGGATGACGATGGTGTACGGCGGCTTGTCGCTCTTGGCGTCCGCCTCGAAGTACCCGCGGTCTACCCAGCGCTCGTACAGCGGCCCCTCTACGTCGGCCGGCACGTACTGGGTCGGCAGTTCGGTCGTGGGGGCTGGTCGCGGCTGCTGAGTGTTCTCGGTCACGGGGGCCAGTTTAGAGGTGTCACGACCCAGTCCCGAAACGCGATTCCTTTGTAACGGTGCACCCCCCCGGTGGCCTGAACGAGCCGCTCCTGAGTCAGGATGTCAGCGACACACAGGTATCTGGAGGGGAACCCAGAGATGAGCTACAACCAGCCGGGCCCGTACGGCGGGCAGCCCCAGCAGCCCGGACCGTACGGCCAGCCGGGTCCTTACGGCCAGCAGCCGCAGGCTCCGCAGCCCGGCTACGGCTACCCCCAGCAGGCTCCTCCGCCCGGCCAGCCCGGCTACGGCCACCCGCAGCAGCCCGGCCCGGGCGTCCCGCCCCAGCAGCCCCCGTACGG
>NZ_MSGP01000020.1 GCF_002078235.1 Streptomyces viridosporus | reverse complement strand
CGGTCGAGGATGAGCCGGACCCCGCGCCGCACCAGGGCATGGTCGTCGGCGAGCAGGATCCTGATCGTGGTCGGGTGGGCGTCGTGGCTCATGACTGCTTCCTGACGGCGGGCGCGGCCAGCCTGATCCTCGTACCGGTCGGTCTCACGGGGGCGATGTCCAGTGTGGCCCCGATGAGCAGGGCCCGTTCGCGCATGCCGCGGATCCCGGCGCCCTCGTGGGCGGCCCCGATGCCGCGGCCGTCGTCGCTCACCTCGAGGACGACGCCGTCGTCGGCGCCCCGCAGACTCACCGTGACGTTCCGCGCCTCGGCGTGCCGGGCGGCGTTGGTCAGACTCTCTTGGGCGACACGGTAGATCACCAGCTCGGTCTCGTGGTCGAGCGGGGGCAGATTGGCGTCGAAACGACGCGTCACACGCAGCCCGGTGTGCGTGGCGAACTCGGTGGCGAGCGAGGTGACCGCGCTGACCAGACCGAGGTCGTCCAGGACGCCCGGCCGCAGCCGGCGCACCAGGCGGCGGACCTCGTCCAGGCTCGCCCGGGTGATCTCCTGAGCCTGCTGCAGTTCCCCGCGCAACGGGTCGGACGCCTCGTCGGCGGCCTGCTTCAGGGCCAGCAGGATGGCGGTCATGCTCTGCCCGACCTCGTCGTGCAGCTCCTGGGCGATGCGGCGCCGCTCGGCCTCCTGGGCGAACAGGGCGCGGGCGCTGCTCGCGGCGCGCTCCCGCTCCAGCCGCTCCAGCATGGCGTTGAACGTCCTGACGAGTTCGGTGACCTCGCCGTGGCCGCGCACGGGAAGGCGCTGACCGGGACGCAGCAGGTCGACGGTGGTCATCAGCCGGGTCACCCGGTCCAGCGGGGCGAGCCCGATGCGCAGCAGGGCCGCGTTGGCCACGAGCATCACGCCCAGGCCGCCCACGAGGATCACCGCCTCGGTCAGCAGTACCGGCACCGACACGGTCACCGGAGCCCACAGCAGCAGCGCGGTGGCCATGCCCAGCACCACCGCGTTGAGGCCGAAGATCCGCCAGTAAAGGGACACGGAGGTCACGCCTTCCTCTTTCTCGTCACCCTCTACTGTCGGTCACCGTGCCGTCCAGTGCGGCTGCGACCCCCCATGGTCCCGGCGGACGCGGCCAGCGTGCACGCCCCCGCTCCCCCCGGTCCATGGGCCCCGCGCCCCATTTCCCGCGGTCCGCCGGACCCATGCCGCGCCGGGTGGGTCCTTCGACCCCGCACAGATGGGTACCGCGCCCAATGGGCGTGATGCGTGGAAACGGCGAGGGTGGAAGCATCACCCGCCCATTTGCCTGGAGGACCTTGCCGTGTCGCTCGACCTGCCCCGCACCGAACTGCGCCCCGACCACCCCGCCGCCGACGAGATCCGTCAGCGCCTCGAGCACGCCCGCAGTACGCGCCTCGCTCAGCTCAAGGCCCTGGACGAAACGGGGCAGAGCGCCGAGGACCACCTCATGTCCAACCAGAGGGAAGCCATCCAGCGCGCCCTCAAGGAGATCGAGGAGGCGTTCGCCCGCCTCGGGGACGGCACCTACGGGACCTGCCTCGGCTGCTCGAAGCCCGTGCCGCCGGAGCGGCTGGAGATCCTTCCGCACACCCCGCACTGCGTGACCTGCCAGAGCCGCGCGGCCTGATCGCGCCCTTGTTCCGTTCCCCTCCCGCTTAACCCAAGGGGTGAAGTGGTGACCCACCAGACCATCGGTGAGCGCGGCGAGGTCCTCACCTCCGAGGACCTCGCCGCGCTGCGCGACAACCTGCACGAGCAGCGGCTGTTCCGTCAGGAGCAGTTGCGGCAGTTCGCCGCCGACTCCGCGTTCCCCGCCGACGAACCGCACGGCGTCGGCGAGGACGAGGTGCGCGGCCCCGGCCAGATCGAGGTGCGCGTCAAACTCGCCGCCTCCGCCCGCATGGTGCTGGCCGACGTCGAGGCGGCGCTCACCCGGATGGACACGGGCACCTACGGCATCTGTCACCTGTGCCGTCGCCCCGTACAGCGCGACCGTCTGCTGATAGTTCCGCAGGCCCGTTACTGCGCCCGCTGCCAGCAGGTGCGGGAGGCGGCACGATGACCACGCCACGGCCGGGGCGCGCCGCGCGCCCCGGACACGGGCGGTCCTGCGGTCGCGGCCACCTCTTCGGGGATCCGGCCGCGACCACTGCTTTCCCACCGGACCCCACGTTCGTGGGTCCGCCCGCACAGGAGGCTGTCCGATGACCGTGATCCGGCGTTCGCGCCCGGCGGCCAGGCGACACATCCCCTGGCCGCTGTGCCGCCGGTGCTCCGGAATCGCGCTCGACCTGGGGAGCGCCCGTACCCGCGCGTGGATCGCGGGGCGGGGGGTGGTGCTCGACGTGCCGACGGTGACGTTCCCGGGCAACGGCGCCCTGCACCCCATCCAGCGCGGCACCATCGTCGACACCCCGGGCACCGCCCGGATGCTCGACCGGCTGCTCGGGCCCCGCCTGCCCCGCTTCGGCCGCCCCCTGGTCGTGGTCACGGCGCCGGTCCTGGACGGGCTCGCCTTCCGGACCGAGGCCCGGACGGCCGTCGAGATCCTCCGCCCGCGCGCCGTCCTGACCGTCCCGGGCGCGCGGGCGGTGGCCCTGGCCGCCGGCGCCGACCACGCCCGGCCGCTGCTGGTCGTGGACATCGGCGCGCACCTCACCGAAGTCGTCCTGCTCGCCGAGGGCGCGGTCACCGACGCACGCCGCACCGCGCTCGGCACCGGCGACCTGGGCGACGACACGACGCCGGAGCAGCTCACCGACGCCGTGGTCGACATGGTGACGGCGATGCTGCGGCAGGACCGCACCTCCCTCACCCGCACCGCCCTGCGCCGCGGAATCCTCCTGGCCGGCGGAGGCGCCCTGCGCCCCGACATCACCCAGGACCTCCCCGGCCGGCTCGGCTGCCCGGTGCAGCCGGTGCCGTCCCCGCACACCGCCGCCGTCCGGGGTGCCGCCAGTCTCCTCGCCGCGGAGCACCACCACCCCTCCGCCACCGGCACCGCCTGACCCGGCGCCCCGGCCCCGCTCCGCCCCACCTGCCTGCGACCCGAGACTCCGAAAGGAGTGACGACGTGGCGTGCGAGATACCACCGGCACAGCCGCCCCCCGGCCCGCCTCCGCGCCCCCTGCTGTGGCGCTGGCGGCGCAACCCCCTGCGCCGCCGCACCGACGCGCTCCAGGCGTGGCTGGGACTCGGGCTGCTGTTCGCCGTGCTGGTCGTGGCGCCCGTGGCCACCGTCCTCGTGGGCGACGCCGCCCACCGCCACTACGAGGACACCGCCCGCCACCAGGCCCTGACCCGGTACGAGACGACCGCGACCCTCACCCGGGACACCCCGCGCCACCCGGAGCCGGGGTCGGACGAGGAGAAGAACACCCGCTACCCGGCCGAGGTCCGCTTCCTCACCCGTGAGGGGCGGACCCGGACGACACAGGCGGAGGTCCCGCCGGGTCTGCCCGCCGGCAACGAGGTCCGCATCTGGGTCACCACCGACGGCGAGGCGACCGAGCCGCCGCTGACGCGCGAGCAGATCCGCAGCCGCAGCATGGGCTGGGCCCTCCTCGCCGCCATCGGCGTCGCCCTCACCGGCGCCGCCGCCCACGCCCTGACCACCTTCGCCCTGCGCCGCCGCAACCTGGCCGACTGGGCCACCGCCTGGGCCGAGACGGCACCGCGCTGGACGACACCCACCTGAGCCGCCCGGCGCGCCGGGCCCCGGTGTCACCGGGGCTCGGGGGTGAGGGTCTTGACGCGGCGGAGGGTGAGGACGGTCTCCGCCGTGTGCACGTCGGCCAGGGCGCCGACCTTCTCGCTGAGGAACCGGTACAGGGCGTCGGGCGGAGGAGAACGAACCCGGCCGGAATCCGGTGCCGACCGGCGCGGGCGTACGCGGGCGCTCGGGTGGCACCGCGGTCCCGAGGGAACGGACACCGCGGCACCGCCCCGGGCCGGACCGGCCGCGACGCCCTACCGAACTGCCGGAGTCGGGCAACGAGTTCCGTGCCGCGCCGGCCCGGAACGGGCTCCGGGCCGGGACGGCGGCCGTTCCACGGCGCATTCGACCCTCATGTCGTCGACGCTGCGGCCCGAACGGCGGCGGAACCCGGGGGTCCGGAGGAAGGCGGCATTAATAACCCGTAAAGATTGCCGAGTTCTGGCAATGTGTCGTGCTCCGTTCACATGAGAGCATGTCCCGGCGGGGAGGTCGTCGAGCGAAAGCGGGGACCCGATGGAGTGGTTCGTGGGTCTCGGGATCGCGGGGCTGGTTCTGCTGCTGCTCTCGCTGGTCTTCGACGGGGTCCTGGAGGGCGTCTTCGACGGCGTGCTGGACGGCGTGTTCGACGGGCTGCTGTCGCTGCCGGTGATCGCCGGGTTCGTGTCCATGCTCGGCTTCGGCGGCGCGATCGTGCTCGGCACGACGGAACTGGGGGTCGTGGGCGCCACGGCGACCGGTGCGGTGGCCGGTGTCGGCGCGGGCTGGCTGACGTGGCGGCTCAGCCGCGCCCTGATGCGGGATCAGACCGACGCCACTCCACGGGGCGACGACCTCGTCGGCAGCTCCGGCTCCGTGGTGACCGCCATTCCCGCCGAGGGGTACGGCGAGGTGCTGGTGTACCTCGCCGGGCAGCCGATGAAGCTGGCCGCGAAGTGCCCGGTGCCCGTGGCACGGGGCGCCGAGGTCTGGGTGGAATCGGCGCTGTCCGCGACCTCGGTCGCGGTCCGGCCGGTCGAGCGCTGACCGGACGAGCGCCGACCGGTACGCCGTCGCGGCCCGCTTCCCCGGAACTCCGCCCCTCCCCGCGTCCGTTCCCGATCCGATCCGAACCGCCGTCCCCCGGGAGGGCTGAGGAGATATCACCAGCATGAGTCCTGTACTGATCGCCGTGGTGGGAGTCGTCGTACTCCTGGTCCTGCTGGCCCTCGTGGTGGTCACCCGCTACAAGGTGGCGGGACCCAGCGAGGCGTTCATCGTCACCGGACGGCGCGGCAAGAAGTCCACCGACCCCGAGACCGGCCGGGTCTTCACCGACAACAGCGGCCAGAAGGTCGTGGTCGGCGGCGGTGTCTTCGTCGTGCCGTTCGTCCAGCAGAAGTTCACCCTCGACCTGTCCAGCCGGCACATTCCGGTGGCCGTCCGGGGCGCGGTCACGCTGCGCGGGGTGAAGGCCAACCTGGAGGGCGTCGCCATCGTCAAGGTCGGCGGCACCGAGGACTCGATCCGCGCCGCCGCCCAGCGCTTCCTGCAGCAGCAGGACGGCATCGTCGGCTTCACCCAGGAGGTGCTGTCCGGCGCGCTGCGCTCCATCGTCGGCCGGATGTCGGTCGAGGACATCATCCGTGACCGCGCCGCCTTCGCCGGGCAGGTCGCGGAGGAGGCCGAGGCCAGCCTGTCCGGGCAGGGCCTGGTGCTGGACGCCTTCCAGATCCAGGACATCACCACCGAGGGTTCCTACCTGGAGGACCTCGGCCGGCCCGAGGCGGCCCGCGCCAAGCAGGAGGCCGACATAGCCGAGGCCGTCGCCCGGCGCGCCTCCGAGCAGGCCCGCCTCAAGGCGGAGGAGGAGATCGCGATCGCCCAGCGCACCTTCGCGCTGAAGCAGGCCGAGATCAAGGCCGAGACGGACGAGGCCGCCGCGCGCGCCGACGCCGCCGGCCCGCTCGCCGAGGCCGCCCGTCGGCAGGAGGTCCTGCAGGAGCAGGAGAAGGTCGCCGCCCGGCAGGCCGCGCTGACCGACCGCGAACTGGACACCAAGGTCCGCAAGCCCGCCGACGCCGCCCGCTACCAGGCCGAGCAGGAGGCCGAGGCCCGCCGTATCGCCCTGGTCAAGGAGGCCGAGGCGGCGGCCGAGCGGGCCCGTCTGACCGGTGAGGGCGAGAAGGCGCAGCGTGCGGCGCTCGCCGACGCCGTGCGCATCGAGGGCGACGCGGAAGCCGCCGCGATCGCCGCCAAGGGCGCGGCGGAGGCCGACGCCATGCACAAGAAGGCCGACGCCTTCGAGCGGTACGGCGACGCGGCGGTGCTCCAGATGCTGGTCGAGGTGCTGCCGCAGGTCGTCGGCAAGGCCGCCGAGCCGCTGGCCGCCGTGGACAAGCTGACCGTCATCTCCACGGACGGCGCGGGGCAGCTCCCGCGCACGGTGGCCAACAACGTCGCCCAGGGCGTGGAACTGCTCAGCTCCGCCACCGGCGTCGACCTCGCCCAGCTCCTCCAGGGCCTCGCCCGACGCGGCACGCCGGCGGCCTCCGCCCCGGTCGAGCCGGCCAACGGCAAGGTCGACATCACCGAGTGACCCTAGTGGCCCTTTCCCTCCGCGGAGCCCGGACGCCGAACAGGCGCCCGGGCTCCGCTGTCTCCACGGAACAAGGGCACTCGAAACTTTCGAACCATGTTGTAGGGAGTTCGCCGGGTAGTCGTCGAGTGTCGGAACTCCTTCAAGCTTGACCGGTCAAGTAGGTGGTTTGAACTGGGGGGATGCTGATCGCCTCCCAACCTCCTCGCATTCGAACTTTTCGAAACTTCTACCGAAACCGTTGACGGTTGACGCGAGCAGGCCAACACTGTCCGGCGTTGGCCCACCACCCGCACCGACCGTCACGAGGAGGCGCACCTCCCATGAACGCGTTCGCTCGCCCGAGAGGCCGCAGACACGGCCGCTCGGCACCGATGAGCCCCAGGAGCACCTGGGCCGTCCTGCTGGCCGCTCTGGCCGTGATGCTGCTGCCCGGCACCGCCACCGCCGCCCCGGTCATCACGACGAACCAGACCGGCACCAACAACGGCTGGTGGTACTCGTTCTGGACCGACGCCCAGGGAACGGTCTCCATGGACCTGGGGTCCGGCGGCACCTACAGCACCCAGTGGAGGAACACCGGCAACTTCGTCGCCGGCAAGGGCTGGAGCACCGGCGGGCGCAAGACCGTGAACTACTCGGGCTCCTTCAACCCGTCCGGCAACGCGTACCTGACGCTCTACGGATGGACGACCGGCCCGCTCATCGAGTACTACATCGTCGACAACTGGGGCACCTACCGGCCCACCGGCGAGTACAAGGGCACCGTCACCAGCGACGGCGGCACGTACGACATCTACAAGACGACCCGGTACAACGCCCCCTCCATCGAAGGAACCCGGACCTTCGACCAGTACTGGAGCGTCCGGCAGTCGAAGGTGACCAGCGGCTCCGGCACCATCACCACCGGCAACCACTTCGACGCCTGGGCGCGCGCGGGCATGAACCTGGGCCAGTTCAGGTACTACATGATCATGGCCACCGAGGGTTACCAGAGCAGCGGAAGCTCGAACATCACGGTCAGCGGCTGACCTCTGTCCGGCGAACGACCGGCTGCGGGCTCCGTCCTCGTGGCGAACCCGCCACCGCGGTCGACCCTCCCCCGGCCTTCGGCCGGGGGAGGGTCGACCGGTTCGACAACCAGCACCTCCGCACAGCGATCGGCGACATCCCACCCCACGAGCACGAGACCCACCACTGCGCTCCACACCGGCCCCCCCCCCACCGGCAGCTGGAGTCAGCGCAGAGAGCCTCCGCCGATCCCGGACCGGTTCACCGGCAGCGGCGACCGGTGTCCTGGCCGTGTGCGACGAGTCCGAGGTCCGACACCTTTCCGCAGCGCAGGTGCTTGCCGACCCGGTCGTACTCCCTCCAGAACTCGCCGTGGACAGACTTCGCCGTCAGTATGGCCGGCCCGCGTCGGTGATTTCGTGATCCGACGCGCCTGGACCCCCTACCGCTGGAACACCCGTCTCCGAAGCCCACGCCTCCGACGACCTACTGGCGGACGCACTGAGTCTTGATCGGTGCGCAGGCGCGAGTGCACGCCGACCACTCCGGGGCTGGTCGATCGGAGAGACGTAGGAGGGTGACTGCGCCTGTGATCCCACCGGGCTGGGCACCATCCGGCGGATCATGTGTGTGTGGGGGCCGACGAATCGCGAGTGATCGCTTCCGGGGCCGCGTCTGCCACCTTCGGGCAGGCGGGGAGGCCGGATCCACGGGGCATGACCCTGCCGGGATTCGATCGTTGTCGTCCGGGCTTCGGGGAATCAACCACCGGCCGCCCCGTGGGCGGGTGATGATGCAAGTGACAGGTGATCGGGTCGGTGGTCGCGCGAGCACGGCGGAGCGGCCTGCCCGGGCGGACTTGGGGGAATTCATGACGTTCGAGCAAGAGTGGGCCGAACTGCGTGCGGCGGCGGCCAAGCGGACTGCCCTGCAGACCAACAGTATTCCGGCCGCCGGCGGCGGAGGTGGTGGCGAGAAAGACCTGGTGGTCAATCGGGACGACCTCGGCGCCATCGGCAATGACGCGTACGACTTACTGGGACGGCTGGCGAAGGAGGGTGACATCGCCCGTTCCTCCACGTTCGACGCGGCGACGGCGCTGACCAACGGCAACTTCGTGAGCGGTTCGGCCGTGCTGAAGGTGCACGACTTCTGGCGGACCCACCTGAAGACGCTGCTGGACGCCTGCGCGCAGATCTCGAACCACCTCGATTACAGCAAGGCCCAGCACGCCAAGGACGAGGCGAAGATCGAGGGAGATCTGATGCGGATCTCCGTGCTCACGGAATACATGAAATAGGGCCCGGGGAGCGCGCGACATGCTGACGTACGAGGACATCATCGACGCCCCGGTGGCGAAGCTGAAGGCCGCCGCCGACGACTGGTCGGAGATGGCGGGAAAGCTGGACAAGCTCGCCACCGATGCCGCCGACGGGATGAAGGCCAAGGCGGACAGAGCGGCCTGGGAGGGCGTCAACGCAGGAGTCACCAAGGCGTTCATCGGCAAGACGGCCAAGGAGTTCGCGGACGCCGCGGCCGAGGCCAAGGGCGTGAAGCTGATCCTGGAAGAGGGCTACGCGGCCATCAAGAAGGCCAAGGACGACCTGGTCGACATCCGGGACCACGAGGGGCCCGCGGCCGGCATCCGCGTGGACGGCAACGGCAAGGTCACAGCGCGGAACCCGTTGTCCGAGATCCCCGCGGCGCGGCACGACCCCGACTACAGCGAGCTCCTGCGGGAGGAGAGGCGGAACATCGAGTCGTGGCAGAAGAGGATCGACCTCATCGTCGACAACTGCAACGACACCGACCTCGCCCTCAAGAACACCCTCGAGGCCAACGTCACCGACCGCAAGGACTTCAGCGCTCCGACGTACACGAAGCTGGACCAGGAGGAGGCCGCCCGCGCCGCCGCCCTGGCGGCCAAGGGCCGGGACATCACACACGCCGAACTTCAGCAGCTCAACGAACTGCTGAAGGACAACAGTTCGTCGGTGGAGTTCTCCAAGGGCTTCTACGAGAAGCTCGGCCCCGAGAAGTCGCTGGCGTTCTTCGGCCGGCTCTCCACGGACACGTACGAGTACGGCAAGGTCGACCCGGAGCGCCTCAAGGACGTCCAGGAGCTCCAGAAGAACCTGGGCCTCAACCTGGCCACCGCCTCCCACGACAAGGAGTTCACCGACAAGTGGGGCCCGGAGCTCCGCAAGTTGGGTACGGAGCGCATTCCGCTGGCCAAGCACGACTACGGCGGGCCGTTCGGATACCAGCTGCTCGGCGGGATCATGCGGTACGGGAACTACGACGCGAAGTTCCTCAACCCGATCGCCGAACACGTGGCGCAGCTGCACCAGAAGGACCCGGACATGTTCGCCGGGAACAAGATGGTGAACGGTCCGGTCAAGAACCCGTTCAACCCCTCCGGCGTGAACGGGGCCGGCTACGACCCGGCCACCGCCATGCTGGAAGCGCTCGGCAACAGCCCGGAAGCGGCGAAGAAGTTCTTCACCGACCCCCCGACCGCGTACAACGAGGACGGTACGGTCAACCACGGCACCACGGCCGACCTCGGCGAGGACAAGGACGGCGAGGCGATCGACAACTACCTCGACTTCTTCGGCAACGAGAAGTGGGAGTCCTTCGGCGACGTCGACTCGACCGACGAGAAGGAGCTCAAGGCGTCGCTCGACCAGATGCCCGACGCCCTCGGCCACGCCCTGGAGGCGGCGACCCTCGGCTACCCGGTCGGGCACCCGGACCCTGGCGTGGTGCGGGACGCGGACAACGCCGCGGTCATGCAGAAGGTCATGGAGAAGTACGGTGCGGACCCGGGTCTGCTCAAGGAGCACCACGAGGCGATGGCCGACAGCCTGGGCGTCATGGGCGCCGGCTACACCGACGACATCAACTGGGCGTTGGCCAAGAACGATCCGAACAGCGTGTTCGCGCCGGGCAAGAACCCGGACGGGCACATCGACTTCGCGGACACCGTGGACGGGAACGGGCGGAGCGTCGTCCGGGGGTTCCTCAGCACCCTGGGCCAGCACCCGGACGCCTACGCGACGGTCTCGACCGCGGAGCAGGTCTACACCCGCAGCGTGCTGGAAGGGACCGTGGGCCCGGACGGAAAGATCACCGAGGCGGTCGAGGCCAGGGCCAGGGCGGCCGTGCGCGTGGGCGCCGAGGTGCAGGGCATGCTCGACCAGTCCCGGGCCGACCAGGTGGAGGCGACGAACCTCAAGACCCACGAGGACTACGAGAAGGCGGTCGCCAAGCGGGCGGGCTGGATCCAGTTCGGGGCCACGGCGGGCGTCGCGGCGGGCGTCGCCTTCCTGCCCGCGACCGCGGCCGTGGGCGCGGCCGCGGTGCTCGTCCCGCTGGCGACCGACACCGCCAGTGGCGCTGCCGAACAGGCCATCAGTCAGGTGGTCGGCGACATCTCCGACAACTCGGTGGATGAGCACAAGGAGAAGGTGGAGGAGCTCACCGACGAGGAGAGAATGGAGATCTTCTCGGCCGGTGAGACCCTGGCCGAGGCACCAATGGAGGAGTTTTTGCGGCGGCACGTCCCGGACCCCGGGAACAGCACGTTCGCGCAGGACCTACGCGAATCGATGCTGATCGGCTACGGGGTCGGCAACGACCGGGAGAACCAGCAGGGCAACCGCCCGGAGACCGGCTGAGGTCGGCGGCCGAGGACACGTAAGGATGCGGACAGTGATCAGTCGTAGACCGGTGCCCGTTGGACTCCTTGCCACGGCCGTGGCCGGCTTGTTGTGTCTTGGGGCCACCGGTTGTGGTGGAGACGGAGACGAGGAGGCGGCCGACAAGGCTGTGGCGGGGACGCAACTCTGCGGTGGCGACGCCGTGTCCGCCCAAGCGTCCAAGGCGCTGAAGGTGATCACGGGGTCGTCGCGATTCGGGACGACGGCGGAGAAATCCACCGTCGCGCGGGCCGCGACGGACCTCGTCGAGGCGTTTCCGATCGCCACCGGGGGGCGCGACGACGTCTGCCGCATCTACACGGCCGACGGTACGCCGGATTTCGCGATCCGGGTCACCTGGGGGCTGGTTGACGGCCCCCCGACGGGAACTCCGGCCCCGGATTTCACCGTGCTGAAGATGGGGGAGCGCACCCTGGCGGCGGCGAACAGGGCGTCGGTCCGGTTCGCGTGCCGGAGCGACAGGTTCCCCAACTCGACGAACGCGGCGCACGTCGCCATCGGCGTGGAGCGCTGGGGCATGCCGAGGGAGCCCGAGGGTGATGTCGAGGCGTTGAAGGACGCCTACGCGACCGTGGCCCACTCCGTCTCGCTGGCCATGGCCAAGGAACTGGGCTGCGAGAAGAACGGCGGGCTCCCCGCGCGGCCCGTGCTGGATCCCGCGTAGCCGCTGACGTACGCGAAAACGACCATGATCAGGCGGCCCTTCCTGTCCGGAGGAGGGGCCGCCTGCCGTATGCGGTGCGCCACGGACGAGCGGTGCACGGACCTCGTCCCCAAGGGGCGCCGACCTCGCGCTCGCTCATGATTCCGACCCGGCCCGGCTCCCCCTACCGGTCGCCCACCCCCTCGCCGGCCGCGAAGAGTATCTGACCTGCGGGTTCACCGGGAGAGAGGTCCAGTGGAGCGTGACCTTGCGGTGCCGTCCCCCGGCCACGGTGGCATCGGCCGGACGGCACCGCTCATGGCCGTCGTGGAGCGGGGAGGCAGGGTCGCCCGTTTCGTGCAGATAGTCCTCGAAATCGTGTGTAAATACCCCATAAGCAGTCACTCGGCCCGGGTGAGGCCCGTGGAGTCCATGGGCCGACGGCGAGGAGTGAACAACTCGCTACCTGCAGGCAAAGAGACAAGAGGCAAGTCATGTCCACTTCCGCTTCCCGGTCATCCATGGAGATGCACCCGGACATCATCGACATGCGTGAGCGCCATGAGATGGCCGAGCGTGCGACCAGCACGCCGCAGGGGCAGGCCGTGGGGACACTGGCCTTCCTCACCGGTATCTACCTGGCGGCTTCCCCGTGGATCACGGGCTTCAACGGCCTGTCGACGCTCGCCGTCAACAACCTTCTCGTCGGTCTCGCTTACGCACTGCTGATGAGCGGCGGGTTCGGCCGAGCGTACGAACGCACCCACAGTATGGCGTGGGGCGCGTGTGCCCTGGGTCTTTGGACGATCATCGCACCGTGGGTGGTGGCAGGTAACGTCAGTACCACGAAGACCATCGTCAACAACGTCATCACCGGGGTGATAGCCGCTCTGCTGGCCCTGGCTGCCAGCGCAGCCACCCGTGCAGCCGAGTCCGGCAAAGCCCGAGCGGGCACGACGGCACCGCACGCACGGCGCGGCTGAAACTCGTCCCGCCGGATCGGCCGATCGGGGAGCCGGGGCGAGGGCGGCTGCAGCGTCCTGGAACGCATCCGGACCCGGCCCGCCGCCGAAGTCGTCACTCTCCTCGGTGGCGATCCCGAGGATCCGGCCCGCGGCGTCGTCCCGGTGGTCACCTCCGCCGACCTCACCATCGACGGGTCCGGCGTTCGACATAGTCCGTCCAGCGTGCTGGGACGGGTGACTACTGCTCACGGCGTGAGCGGGTCGGGGCGCTCAATGCCGCTTCCACTGCTTTCACCGCGCCGAGACGATCGCGGGGGCAGCGGCGAGCATCCCGACCGGGCCGGTGATCACCTTCTTCGTGGCGGAAGGGATCTTCCGATGCGCAGGACGTCACGCACGGGGTCGTAGACGCTCAGTGGCACACCCAGGAGGGTGTCTGCGGGCGGCTGTCGGGGGTCGTCAGGGTGGGGAGGAGTGGGTGCGGTCCGCCGAGGGCTGCGGCCGGAGCGGTCTCCAGCGCGTCCTGCGACCGGGGAAAGCGCGTCCTGCGACCGGTGAAGAGGAGGGTCTTCCTCGACCCGGACCGTCAGTTCCCCGCCGCCCGGGACCGAGGCTCGTACGGCGGGCCACAGCACCGTCTCTTCCGCAGGTGCAGGCGATGGCCCGCCGCCGCGAGAGGGTCACAGGCTTGGCCGACTCGAACATTCCGGTCAGCCGCCGCGGTACCCGTGACGGCGGAGACCGACCCGAGGAGGGAAACGGTGCCGCAGACCGACGATGAACTGCTCGCCTTCGACACCGGTGACCTGGAGGACTGGGACGAGCATCGTGCGCGAGCCGCCCTCGGCGGAAGGCACGGCGCCTTGTACCGCAACCACCTGCGCATCGCTCTGCACCTCGACTCCTGGGCGGAGGCCGAGGGCCGCCGGACCGATGTCGACGCACACTACAAAGCCGGATACAGGCAGGCCCTGCAGGACATGGCCGCGTTCCTCAGACAGACCTACTACCTGCCCCGTGACCCGGATTGAAGCCCGTCCACGCCCGGCTCCGTGTTGATCCGTCGCTCGCATGCGGGGAACCCCCCGGCAACCGAAGGAGGCTTCAGATGAACGCCCTTCCGCCTTCCGGCACGATCCAGCGCCGCCCCACCGGACGACGTGCCGGCACGAAGCTGCTCGGCATCTATCTCAACGACCACCTCGCCGGCGCCACCGCCGGCACCGCACGCGCCGCCCGCCTGGTGCGCACCGCCCGCGGTTCTGCGCTCGGCCGCGCGATCGAGCCCGTGGCGGCCGAGATCGCCCGGGACCGGACAGCGCTGCTGGACATCATGCGGGATCTCGGTGTTCCCGTTCGCCGTTACAAGGTGTGCGCGGGCTGGGCGGGTGAGAAGCTGGGGCGGCTGAAGCCCAACGGCCACCTGGTACAAGGCTCCCCGCTCGGCGTCGTGCTGGATCTGGAAGCCCTGCGGCTGGGGGTCGAGGGAAAGGCGGCCGGCTGGCGGACCCTGCGTCGACTCGGCGCGACCGACGGGCGCCTGGACCCTGCCCGGCTCGACACCCTGCTCGAACGAGCCCGGCAGCAGCAGGAAAGGATCGAGGAGTGGCGGGTCCGCCAGGCCGAGGAAGTACTGGCCGCAACAGCCGACTGAGCCTCTGCGCCAGGGACGCGATGGCCCGCCCCGCGGGGTCACCGGGGGGCGGGCGTCGAGCAGCTTCTCGACCGACGACACGGCGCCCTCCGTGCCTCACGAGCGAGGGTCGGAACCGTCCGGTGAAGTCCGGTTCGTTCCTGCGTTGCACCGAGTCCGGGGGCTCACCGGCGGAGGCGGACCGCACGCCCGTGGCGAGGGCTTCCGTCGCGGTCGTGCCGGGTCGGCCACTCGGACGGGCCCGTCGACGGACGGGGCCGGCCCATCGTCCGGGCGCTCGCTGCTTTCTCCGCGGGTGTCAGCCGGGGCTCTCCTCGGACTCCGCTCGTTCCTCCAGGGTCTTGTCGGTGGTCTCGCCGGACGTGTCGGGCTCGGGGCGTCCTTCCTCCTCCGGATGGACGTCCCGCTCGTCCGTCTCCCGCTCCAGAGGCGACGTGGGCTCGCGCGGTGCTTCTCCGGAACTGCTCATGGCTGCCTCCCTCGGGGCGCCGCTGCGGACGTACCGGGTCCCCCCGGGCCGTGGGGCAAAACGAGCTCCGGAGAGGCTGTGCCGAAGGCCGCGTGTCGGTTCGCCAGTGGGAGAACCGTCCGACCCGGGGGCCCGGGGACAGTGCGCACACGGTCTGACCGGCTTCCAGGCGGTGGTTTCTGCCGGACGGCTGCGTGCGCGCGGTGGTCCGGCCGGGTGACTGACCGCGGTCCACCGCAGGCGGCCCCTGCTCCGTTTGCCGTCCGCGCAGGCGGGGACCCGGCCGATCATGAGCGCTACGCCACGCCGCCGCCCACGGACGCGGCAGGGCCGTGTCCCGTCGCTGCCGGACCGGCTGGAGCGGGCTCCTCGCCGGACCGCTCTCCGCGGGCACGGTCACCGACGGACGCGTCCGGTGCCCGCGGCACGGCAGGGCCTTCCGGCACGTGGACGGCTGGAACGTCCGCGGTCCGGCCACCGCACCGCGCCCGCCTTCGACACCAGGACCTTCGACGGCCACGTCGAGCTACGCCCGTGCCGGGCCGACCGGGACGAGCGAGTGCCGAACGACCGGGAAGCGGAGCGGCGAGGGGCCGGAACAGGAGGGGGTACCACTCATGGACACAGCAGCTGACAGCCGCTTCGCGGGACGTCTGCACCGGCTTCTCCGGCGCACCGGACGAAGCTACTCGGCGGGGAACGACCGGCCGTTGGGCGGTTACCTCGTGGCCATGGCGGGCTTCGCGGCGTACACGGCGGCCTGGGCCACGGCGGTACGGCTGCGCGGTCGCCCCCTGCCCGACCGGCCCGAGCCGTGGGACGTGGTCCTGACCTCGGTCGCCACGTTCCGGCTCAGCCGGCTGCTGAGCAAGGCATCGGTGACCAGTCCGCTGCGGGCCCCCTTCACGCGGTACGTCGGCCCGCAGGGCCCGGCCGAACTGCACGAGGAGGCGCAGCCCGAGGACGGCAAGCGGACCGTCGGCGAGCTGGCGACCTGTCCTTTCTGCATGAGCGTCTGGGTCGCCTCGACCCTGACCGCCGGCCAGTTGCTCTGGCCGCGCGCGACCCGCACCGCCATGGGCGCGCTCGCCGCCGTGGCCGGGGCGGACACGCTGCAACTGGCGTACGGCGCGCTGGTCGAGAGGACAACCGGCGAATGACCCGCGCACGACCCGGCTGCGGAGGCAACGGTGCGGCCCGGCCGCGGCAGCGGTCCGTTCCTCCTGCCCGAGCGATGAGAACGTCACTGTCCGGGGCCATGTCGAAGCAGGGCGGGCAGCCGCCGGGAGCGGCGGGACCCCCGTTCCCCGCCCCCCGTCCTCCGTTCGTCCGGTGAGCCCGGGTCAGCCCGGGGTCACGCCGGTCCCGGCCCCCAGCAGGCGCTCGGCGAGGGCCTCCGCCTCGCGGGCCTTCGGGGCGTTGAAGAACAGCACCCGGCCGACGACCGGGTCGCCGGTGTAGTAGCGCTCGTAGAGCGCCTGTCGGGCGGCGAACGGGCTGCAGGTCATGTCCCAGACCATCCGCATCACCCGGAGACGGCGCTCGGCACTGATCTCCGGGCCGTGGACGTACTTCTCGACGAGGTGGCCGATCTCCTCGTGCCGCAGTTCGCCCTCGGTCATCACGATCGCGCCGCTGCCCGCGACCGTCCGGAGCACCTCGACCGCCTTGGCGATCGCGTACGGGAAGAAGAACGTCAACGCCGCGATGCCGACCCGCGACTCCTCACCCGGGTGGCCGTGACCGCGCAGCACCGATCCGGGGTCGCGACGCTTGCCGATCCGGCGGCTCAGGTCGAGGGCGGCCCCGTCGAGGAGACCCTCGGCGACGTTCAACAGCCCCATGATCTCGCCGAGTTCCTCCTGGTAACGCGGAGAGGCCGCCCGGCCCGTCGTCCGGGCGGCCACCGTGGCCAGGCCGGCGAGGAACTTCAGCTTGGAGGTGCTGCGCGCCGCGCCCTGGAGCGGGCCGTAGCCGACCGCGTTGCGCACCACGTCGTTGTAGGCGTCCAGGTCGCCGGCGACGACGATCCGGTCCTCGGGGACGAAGACGTCGTCGAAGACGAGGATCGCGTCACCCTCGTCGAACCGGCCGCTCAGCGGGGTGTCGAAGAGGCCGTCCCCGCGGTCGTAGGCCTGCCGGCAGACGATCTTGAGGCCGGGTGCGTCGAGCGGGAGCACGCAGACCAGGGCGTAGTCCTCCTGGCCGGGCCGGCGCGGTGCGTACGGGCCGACGAAGACCTCGTTGGCCACCGGGGCGAGGGTGGAGAGCAGACGCGCGCCGCGGATCACGACGCCGTCCGCGCGGCGCTCCACGATGCGCACCGCCTCGGGCGGGGCGTCCTGCGTGGAGCGGTCGCTCTGCGGGTCCACCAGGGTGTGGGTGACCGCGAGGTCCTCCCGCCGCAGCCGGGCGAGACAGGCGTCCATCCGGGCCGCCTCCTCGTGCTTGCCGACGTGCTCGAGGCTGCTCTTGACGTCGAGCAGGTAGGCGTTCATGAAGTCCGGGAGCCGGCCCATCATGCCGTAGGTGAGCTCGGTCCGGAGCCGGTCGCAGCGCTGCCGGGCCAGCACGTCCCCGTGGTCGTGCGCCTCGAGCAGGGTGGTGCTGTAGGCCTCCCCGCTCGTGGCGTCCCACACCGTCAGCACGTCGGCGAACTCCGGGTCCAGCTGGGCGTCGTAGAGTCCGGCGAGCGTCGTGAGCACGCCCCGGAAGGCGGGGTGGGCGGTGACGTCGTCGACCCGCTCACCGTCGATGTACAGGCTGCGCCCGTCCCGCAGGCTCTCCATGAACGCGGCACCCGAACGAAGTCCCATGTCGTCACTCCTTGTCTCCTCGGGATGAGGCTTGGCGCGTGCGTCCGCCGGGGACGCCACGTGGTGGCCCGGCTCCCGGGCGCCGGGGCAGGGGGATCGCCGCCGGGCCGCCGCGGTGGCGGCCCGGCCGGGGGAGCGGAGGTCAGCGGCCGAGCAGGAAGTCGAGCTGGATCCGGTTGAAGGTCTCGGTCTGCTCGTACTGGGGCCAGTGGCCGGCGTTCTCGATCACCGCGAGACGGCCGCGCGGGATCAGGCCGGCGATCCGGCGTCCCTCGTCCACCGGACCCGAGGGGTCCTTGGTGGTCCACACGACCAGCGCCTCCGCCTCGATGGCGCGCAGGTCGTCGTCGGTGAGCATGTTGCGCCGCCGGGTCTCCAGGTCCTGCAGCGCCATGTTCATCCGGCAGGCCATCTTCCAGTCCGGCTGCTCGAAGATCGCCTGCCGGGTCCTGATCAGGTCGTCGGTGACCATCGACGGGTCGGCCATCAGCCACTCCAGGCGGGCCTTGACCCGCTCCCAGGAGGGGTCCTCGGCGGCCTGCGTGGACAGCGTCAGCAGCCGCTCCATCACCTGCGGGTTGGCCATCGTGCCGCCCATCGTGTTGAGCACGATCCGCTCGGTGCGCTCGGGGTGCAGCTGCGCGAACCGCGCGGTCACCCAGCCGCCCAGCGACTCCCCGCTGAAGTACGCGCTGTCGTACCCCAGCGCGTCCAGCAGCCGCTGCACCTGGTCGAGGTAGTGCGGGATCTCCAGCGGGTGCTCCGGCTTGGTGGAGTAGCCGTGGCCGATGAAGTCGACGGCGTAGCAGTTGAAGTGCTCCGCGTGCGCGGCCAGGTTCCGCACGTACGCCTCGGCGTGCCCGGTGATCCCGTGCAGCATCAGCAGCAGCGGCTTGTCCGGGCTGCCCGACTGCAGGAACCGGGTCCGGTACGGCCCCGTCTCCAGGTATCCCTGCCGGAACTCGACCTGCGCCAGGTCGGACCACACGCTCGTGTACGACATCGTCTCTCCTTGTATTTCTGGCGGGGCGCCCCGGGCGGGCCCGGGCGGCCTCAGACGGGGGCCGGGGCGGCGGGGCGTTCGGCGAGGAACCCGAGCACCAGCCGGGTGAACTCCGAGGCGCGCTCGTGGGGCACCCACAGACCGGTCCGCTTGAACAGGTGCAGCTGGGCGTCCGGGATCCGCTTGAGCAGGAAGAGGGCGTTGTCGAAGCCCTGCACCCGGTTCTCGGTCCCCCAGACGATCAGCGTCGGTGCCGCGATCCGGCCCAGTTCCTGCCACAGCGGCTCGGCCGGCACGCCCGCCGACTCGGCGGCGGCCCGGCGCTCCTCGCCGCCGGCGACCGACTCCAGGTACCGCTCCTCGACGAGTTCGTCGGTGACCAGTCCGGGGTCGAACATCATCATCCGCAGGTAGGCGCGCATCTTCTCCCGCGACGGGCCCTCGCCCGCGTAGTAGGAGCGGATGGCCTTCTGGCCCTCGGACGGCATCGTGCTGAACAGCGGGACCCCGCCGGCGCTGGAGACCAGGACCAGGCGGTCCACGCGCTCGGCGTGGTGCAGGGCCATCGCGATCGCGACCGCGCCGCCGGTGGCCAGACCGACCACGCTCGCCCGCTCGATGCCCAGTTCGGTGAGCATCGCGGCGAACACGTCCGCGTAGGGCCGGTACTTGCCGCCGGTCAGGTCGATGGTGTCGGACCGGCCGTAGCCCGGCAGGTCGACGACCAGGACCCGGGCGTGCCGGGACAGTTCGGCGAGGTTGGTGCCGAAGTTGCCCCACCCCGAGGCCCCGGGTGCCCCGCCGTGGATGCACAGCAGCACCTCCGGTCCGGTGCCGGCCTCGTGGTAGTGCAGGCGGGTGCCGTCGACGGTGACGAAACGGGAGGTGGACTCCCGGGTCGGCGGATGGGTGGCGGCGGGCATCAGACCTTCACCGCCGCCGGCATCTCGCCGCCGAAGAAGTCCATGCCGTAGGCCTGGTACAGCGGACCCGCGTAGTTCTGCACGTGGTGCAGGGCACTCTGGCAGTCGCGCCACATCCGCTGCATGGGGTTCTTGGCGTGCAGCTGCGAGCCGCCGCTGACCTTGAAGACCTCGTCGGCGGCCGCGGCCGCGCGGTGCGAGGCGGAGACCTGGTTGCGACGGATCCCGGCACGCTCGGAGAGGGTCAGCAGCCGGCCGGAGGAGACGATGTCGAAGGCCCGGTCCACGTCGTGCAGGACGTGGCGGATACTGGCGTCGATGTCGGCGGCGGCCGGAGCCAGGGCGGAGAGCTGGAACGGGTCGCGGCTGGCGGAGCCGAACCGGCTGCTGCGCTCCCGGGTCCACCGGACGTACGCGTCCAGGGTGCCCTGGGCCAGGGCGATCGTCGCCGTGGTGATCGCTCCGGAGAAGATCACGTTGCGCGGCATCGAGTACAGCGGCGCGTCCCGGCCGGCGATCGGTCCGGCGCTGCCGTCGGTGACCGGGTCGGTCCGGATCAGCCGGTGCCCGGGCACGAAGGCGTCCTTGACCACGATGTCCTTGCTGCCGGTGCCGCGCAGCCCGATGACGTCCCAGGAGTCGTGCAGGATCTCGTAGTCGCCGCGCGGGAGGACGAAGTGGATCGTCTCCCGGTCGGTGACGTTGCCCTCCTGGTCGGTGATCAGGCCGCCGATCATCACCCACCGGCAGTGGTCGGTGCCCGAGGAGAACGGCCAGCGTCCGTTGAAGACGTAGCCGCCCTCCACCGGTCGCGCCCGGCCCATCGGGGCGTACGGCGAGGCGACCCAGGTGTCGGGGTCCTCGCCCCAGAGCTCGCGCTGCATCCGCGGGTCGCCCTGGGCGAGCTCGTGCGGGTGCACGCCCACCACGCCGGCGACCCAGCCGGCCGCGCCGTTGCGCCGGCCGATCTCGTAGACGGTGCGCAGGAAGTCGGTCGGGTGGGACTCGAAGCCGCCGAAGTCGCGGGGCTGGAGCATCCGGATCACCCCGGACTCGCGCAGCACGGCAGCGACCTCGTCGCTGACCCGGCCGAGTTCCTCGGACACGGGTCCGTCGCCCTCCAGCAGCTCGGCGTGCTCCAGCACGCGGTCAAGCACGGGGTTCATGGCGCCTTCCTCTCTGGTGTGGCAGACGGGTCAGTGGTGGTCGACGGAGTGGTGGCCCCAGAAGTGCGCGGTGTCGTACCGCGTGGGCGTCCAGGTCGCGTCGTCGATCTTGATGCCGCCGGTGCCGAACTCGAGCCCCACGTCGGACGGGGTCAGCAGGTAGAAGCTGACCATCCGGTCGTTGCTGTGCCGGCCGAACGTCTTCAGCAACCGGTGCGGTTCGTCCTCGATGTGCTCCATGGCCCGGCCGATCACGTCGAGGTCGGTGACCTCGAGCATGAAGTGGCCCACGCCCAGCGGGCGGCCCTCCACCTTCGGGGTGAAGGCGAAGGAGTGGTGGCGGCGGTTGCAGTGCAGAAACGTTGCTGCGAGGTTAGGGGCGAGGTCGATGTGGTCGGAGAGCCGGAAGCCCAGGACGTCGAGGAAGAGCGACTCGTAGCGGGCACGGTCCGAGACCACCTGCAGGACGTGGCCCACGCCCTCGGTCCCGGCGACGAACTCCGCGCCGATCGGGGAGGCGAACCGCGCCGAGGAGGTGCTCAGCCCCCAGAAGATCTCGTGGTCGTAGCAGTCGTCGGGGTCGCGGAAGCGGATCAGGTCCGAGACCATCCGCTCCCGGGCGACCGCCTCGCCCGGGCGGGTGACCTCGTACCCGGCGGCGACCAGGCGCTCCTCCAGCTCGGCGAGCTCGGCGGGGCCCCTGGTCTCCCAGCCGACCGCGCGGACGCCGCCGGTCTCGCCGGGACGCACCTCCAGCCGGTAGGCCTTCTCGTCGATGCGGAACAGCAGGCGGTCGTCGCCGCGGCGGTCGGCCATCAGCCCGAGCACCCGCTGGCCGAAGTCCTGCCAGTGGTCGAGGTCGGTGGCGGTGAACTGCAGATAACCGAGGGCGGTGACGCGGGCGGTCATGTCTCTCCTTCGCGGTCGTGCGGTCGTGCGGCGCGGGGCGGGGCGGGTTCAGCCGAGCACGCGGTCCTGTCCGAACCGGATCTGGATCAGGTCGGCGACCTCGGCCGCCCGGTCCCGCACCTGCGCACTCCACCGGGCGACGGTCCGCCCGTCGGCCCCGGCCGGCGGGAAGGACATCCGGACCGCCAGCCGCGGGGTGCCGGCCATCGGCACCGCCACGGTGATCGAGCGGACGTCGTAGGTGCCGTCCGGGTCGAGGTCGGGTTCGTAGTAGTCGAGGCGGTCCAGGTGCATGCTGAGCACCTGGCGCCGGCGACGCGGGGTCGGGTCGCCGTGGATGTAGCGGGTGACGTCCTGCCAGGTGTCCTGGTCCGGGGCGTGGCCGACCAGGCAGAGCGAGTAGCCCTGGACGGCGACCCGCTCCGCGAGCTCCCGGCAGCGCTCGCGCGCCGCCTCGTCCTTGCGCGGCAGCCGGTCGAGCCAGCGGGCGAGGCCCGTCTCGTCGGCGGGGTCGAGGTGGACCGCGCCGACGGGCGGCAGGTGCGGCAGCCGCAGGCCGATCTCGAAGTAGGTGGGTGTCGCCGAGCCCCGCTCGGTGCCGATCACCACGTCGTGGTCACCGATCGACGCGAGCAGCGAGACGTCGGCCGATTCCTCGGCGGCCAGCGCGGCCAGCGGCTCCATCGCCGCCTCGCTGAGCCGGGCGGCCCGGATCAGGTCGTGCTCGCCCGGCACCAGGAACGACGACGGTGCGAAGCCGCCGAAGCCGCCCTGGAAGAAGAGCAGCGGAGAGGTCGGACGCTGCACCTGGAGCGAACGGACCTCGCCGAGCACGATGTAGTGGTCGCCGGCGTCGACCAGTCGGTGGTAGGAGCAGTCGACCCAGGCGACCGAGTCGCGCAGGATCGGCGCACCGGACGGCGACGGCTGCCACTCCACGCCGGCGAACGACTCCGGGCCGCGCCAGCCCGTGACGAGGTCGGCCTGGTCGGCGGCGAGCACGTTGACGCAGAAGGTGCTCGCCTCCCGCAGCCGGGCGAAGGTGCGCGAGGCGCGGTCGGGCATGAACCCGACGAGGGGCGGGTCGAGCGAGACGGAGGTGAAGGTGCCCACCACCATCCCGATGTGCTCGCCGCTGTCGAGGGTCGCGGTGATCAGGGCCACCCCGGTCGGGTAGTGCCCCAGCGCCTCGCGGAACGTGTGCGGGTCTATCGCGGTCAGGGCCGCGCCCGTGGTCGTCTCAGACATCGCGGATCAACCTGTAGACCTGGCTGCGCAGTTCGGCGAACCGCGGCAGCGACTTGGTGGCGACCTGCTCGCGCGGGGCGGGCAGGTCGACGGTGAGCAGACTGCGGATACCGGCCGGCTTCCCGCCGAGGGCGAGCACCCGGTCGGAGAGGTAGACGGCCTCGTCGATGTCGTGGGTGACCAGCAGCACCGTGATGCCGAGGTGCTCGCGCACCCGCAGCAGCAGGTCCTCCAGGTCCGCCCGGGTCTGGGCGTCCACCGACGCGAACGGCTCGTCCATCACCACGACGGCCGGCCGGTAGGCCAGCGCCCGCGCGATCGCGACCCGCTGCTGCATGCCGCCGGAGAGCTGCCAGGGGTAGTGGCCGGTGAAGTCCGACAGACCGACCTCGGCCAGCGCCTCCCGGGCGGTCCGCTCCCGCTCGTCCCTGGCCACGCCCGCCGAGCGCAGCGGCAGCACCACGTTGTCGAGCACGCTGAGCCACGGCATCAGCGACCGGCTGTAGTCCTGGAAGACGATGGCCAGCCCGCGCGGGGGAGCCTCGATCCGCTCGCCGTCGAACAGCACCTCGCCCTCGCTGGGGCGGCGCAGCCCGGTCAGGCACTCCAGGAGCGTGGTCTTGCCGACGCCCGAGGGGCCCACGACGCACATCAGCTCGCCGCGGCCGACCTCGAAGTCCAGGCCCTTGAGGACCTCGCGCTCGCCGTAGCTGTGCCCCAGCCCGCGGACCCGCATGATCGGGCCGGAGGCGCCGCCGTCCGGCTCGCCCTTGCTCAGGGTGGTCTGCGTCTTCATCGCTGGTCCTCCTTCTGCTTGGTGTGGCCGCGGTGCCAGGCCAGCACCCGGGCCTCGACGAGGCCGAACGTCTTGTTCGCCGCGTAGCCGATGAGGCCCAGGACGATCAGGCCGGTCCACATCGCGACGATGTCGAACGTGCGCTGCGAGTCGAGGACGAAGTAGCCCAGCCCGCCCGGACTGCCGACCATCTCGGTGAGCACCATCGCCACCACCGACATCGACAGCGCCACCCGGGCACCGGCGAAGATCTGCGGCATGGCGGCGGGAACGACGAGGTAGCGGATCCGGTGCCAGGCACCGAGCCGGTAGCCGGCCGCGACCTGGCGCAGCACCGGGTCGACGGAACGGACGCCCTCGACCGTGTTGAGCAGGATCGGCCAGGTGGAGACGAAGGCGATGGTGATCACCTTCATGTCGTCGTCGGTGCCGAGCAGCAGCATCATGATCGGCAGCAGCGCCACGCTGGGCAGCGCGCGCATGAACTCCACCAGCGGCCGGGTGGCGTCCTCCAGGGCCGGCACGGATCCGAGGACCAGACCGAGCACCACGGCGACGGCGAACCCGATGCCGAACCCGGAGACCAGCCGGATCACGCTGGGCAGCGCGTCCTCGACGAGGTGCTCGAAGAACCACAGGTCGACGAAGCGGTCGGTGATCTCGGCGAGTGGGGGCCAGTAGAGCGACGTGCTGCCGGCACTGAGCCACCACCAGGCGGCGACCAGGAGCACCGGGAGCCACAGTTCCCGTGCGACGGCGGTGACGACGCGCAGCGTCCTGCTCATGACGCACCTCCCTTGCGGACCGAGGGGTGCCACCACAGCACGCGGCGCTGGAGCAGCACGAAGACCAGGTTGAGCACCAGGCCGAGGAGGGCCGCCGTGAACGAGTAGACGAACGCCCGGTGGGTGTCGTTGATCTGCATCGCCTGCAGCAGCAGGTAGCCCAGTCCGTCGGAGCCGCCGAGGAACTCCGAGCTGATCGCCATCAGCAGCGAGATCGTCGCGGCGATCCGCAGGCCGACGAAGACGAAGGGCAGCATGGACGGAGCGATCAGGTAGCGCAGCCGGTGCCACCGGGTGAGGTGGTAGGCCTGCCCCACCCGGCGCAGCTGCGGCGAGATCTCGCCGACGGCGTACGAGGCCTGGATGATGACCGGCCAGACCGCGGACACCACGATGAGGACCAGGCCGAGGCTGCGGGTCGCGCCGAACATCAGCAGGAACAGCGGCAGCAGCGCGATCGCGGGCACCGTCCGGCCGAAGTCCAGGATCAGCTGGGTACTGCGCCGGGCGCGTTCGTCGGCCCCGATCAGCAGGCCGATGGGCAGACCGATCAGGACGGCCAGGCCCAGGCCCAGCAGGGCGGTCTCGACCGAGGTGGCGATGTTCGACCAGTAGACGGAGGTGCCGGCCAGGTCGACCGCGGACTCCATGCTCTCCAACGGCGTGGGAAAGCCGCTGGAGGATCCGGGTCCGCGGGCGAACAGGTGCCAGACGACGAACGCGACCAGGAGCGCCAGGAGCCTGTTGACCAGGCGCCGGACACCGGGTGGCGCCGTCCGGAGCGGGGTGCGGGTCACGGCAGGATCAGCTTCCCCGCGTCCGGGGCGGCCTTCTCGAACATGTCGTACTTGTCCATGTACTGGACCGAGAACTCGATGTCCTCCTTGGTCAGCGGCTTCTCCGCGTAGACCGGGAAGGCCGCCTTCTCCAGCAGCGCCGCGTCCGCCTCGAGGACCTCGGCGGCGGTCTTCACCAGCAGGTCGCGGTCGCCGTTGACGGTCTTGTTGCCCTCGCGCACCGCCTCCGCGAACGCCTTCACCTTGTCCTTGTTCGCGTCGGCGAAGGCCCGGGTGGTGACCCAGACGTACGCCGATCCGCCGCCGCCGGAGTTCACCGGGCCGAGCGGGTGCAGCTCGCCCTTGGCGCGCTCCACGGTGCCCACCGGCTCGGGCGTGGTGGTCGCGTCGACCTGGCCGGACTTCAGGGCGGCCAGCGGGTCCGGGGACTCGACGAATTTGATGGTGGAGCTGTCGCCGCCGGCCTCGTCGACCGATCCGCGCAGGTCGACCCAGGGTGCGCTCTTGATCTGAGGCACGCCGACGGTCTTGCCGGTCAGGTCGGCCAGCGACTTGATCGGGGAGTTCTTCTTGACCCACACGTTGGCGAAGCTGAAGTCCTCCTGGCCCTCGGGGATGCCTCCGTCGGTGGCCGCGGCGACGTAGACCAGGTCGACCCCCTGGCCCGCGGCGACGAGCGAGGTGGCGGTGTCGAGCAGGGCGAGGTTCACCTTGCCGCCGAGCAGCTGCGGGACCATCTCGGTGGACGTCTTCGCCGTACTGATCTCGACGTCGAGGCCGTGCTTGTCGAAGACGCCCTCGTCGTCCGCGGCGAAGGCCGGGACACCGTTGAGCGAGGCGAAGACGGCCAGCTTGAGCGGCCCGTCACCCGACGACTTCGAGCCGGAGTCGTCGGAGGAACAGGCGGTACACAGGGCCAGCGCCGCGACGGCGGTCGTGGCGAGAGCGCGAAATCGAGTGGAAGCCATGAGGGTCCAGTCCTTCTGTCGTGCCCGAGAGCTCGGCTCGTGCGGAGGATGTGTCCGTGACGGGCACGACGACAGTGACAAAGCAGGGCCCGTGAGTGGCCCGATCCCTCACCAATCGGAATTTCATCTCGGCTGACTCGGAAACCTCGACGTAACGGAAGACGTCACGTACGTTCCGTGTACATACATCTTTCACATGGCTGAAACTGTTCCCTCTCGGGAACGTCGGGTGACGGGAGGAAGCCGAGATGAGCGAGATCAACGGCAAGCGCGGAGTGCTGGCGCGGGCCTTCGACATCCTCGGCTGTTTCACCGGAGGCGTGCCCGAACGCTCGGTCGCCGACATCTGCGCGGTGACCGATCTGCCGCCGGCCACCGTGCACCGGATGCTCGCCACGCTCTCCGAGCACGGCGCGATCGAGCGGACCGGCCGTGGCCGCTACCGGCTCGGCCCGCGCCTGTGGCGGCTCGGCCACGGCGTCCCGGACATCCGGCTGCTGCGCGACTGCGCCCGCCCGGCCCTGGTCGACCTGCACGCGAGCACCCGGCTGCCGGTCGCCCTGGCGACCCGTGAGGGCGACCGGCTGCACATCATCGACAAGATCGCCGGACGGAACACCGTCCGGGTCTGGGAGCAGCTCGGGGCGCCGGTGCTGGACGAGCACCCCGCCGGTCTGGTGCTCCTGGCCTGGGGCGGGGACCCGGACCGCCGGCCGGTGTCGCGCCCGCTGCGCGACGAGGAGCAGTTCGCCTGGCGGCAGAAGCTGGCCCAGGTGCGGCAGCTCGGCTTCGCGCACTCTCCCACCGGCGCGCAGCACACCTCCCCGCTGGTCTGGGCGGCCGCCCCCGTCTTCGCCGAGGACCAGTCGGTGAGCACCTGTGTGATGATCGGCGGCCGCCGGGGCCAGCATCCGCCGGTGTCGCTGGGGCGCCTGGCCCGTACGACGGCCCGGGACATCTCCGCCGGTCTGCGCAGCGGCGCGGACGACACCCCGCTCAGCCGCACGCACGCCTGAACCGGCGGACCGCACCGGGACGCCGGCCGCGCCGCCCGGGCGGCGCCCTCGGGGCCGCCGCACGGTGCCGGTGCGGCCGGACCCGTGGGACGGGCCGCCGGCCCTCGGGTGATCGGCCTCGTCGTCCCGCCGACACGGCCACCGGCACAGGGGCCGGCCGAAACTCTCCGGGCACCGGTTCCCCGACGAGCCGCCCGGCCACGATCGCCGCGCCGTGCACCGCGCGGCCCCGGCGTCGCGGCCACTTCCTCCCTGCGCATCCGGCCGCCCGGTCCCGGCCGCCCGGTCCCGGTCTCGATCCCGGCCCCGGGCCGCCGGCCGGAGGCGAGGCGTCCGGCGCATCACCCTGCCGCGGGTGCGACGGCTCCCGGCCGACCGCGGTGAGCACCGGCCTCCTCGGGGCGGTTCCCCGGACCCGCGTGGCCGCCGAGGACTCGTGTGTCCCGAGGCCGGTGTCCCCTCCGGGGCGCGGTCGGCCGTCCGGCAGCGGGGGAGGGAGGGCGTGGAGGGTGGCCACGCGGGCCCGGGAGCCCGGCCTGCCGCCCTCGGCCGACGGGGCGCCGAGTGTCCGCCGGCCGATCGGCCCGGGGAACCGCCGCCCGGTGCGCCGGTCGCCCGTGCCCGGCCGGATCAGCCGCCCGGCCGGACGGACCGGACCACCCGGCCGTTCGGCCACCCGGTCACCCCGGCAACCGGACACCGGGGCCGGCAGGACCCGCAGCACCCGCCTCTCCGGCCGACCGCCGCACGTGTCCGTCGTGCCCGGCCACCAACTCGCTTTCCGCTGGATGCGAGCCGGGGACCGCTCGGCCCGCACTGCTCCGACACTGGTCACCGCGGGTCGCCGAGGAGCCCCGCGGACCCACCGTAGAGAGGACAGCTGTGAGCGTCGCCCCTCCCACGCCGCAGCGGGCCGGTGCCACCGCGCAGTTGGTCGGCTTCGTCTGCCACCGGGACCACCGGGCCGAGCCCGCCCCCCGGGCGGCCCTGCGCGGCCTGGTGGTCGACACCGTCGGCGTCGCCGTCGCCGGGCTCACCACCCCCGCGGCCGTGCTGGTGCGCGACTGGGTCGAGGACCAGTCACCGTCCGGCGCGCTCGCGCCGGACGGGACGGCGGCCGTCTGGGGCACCGCGGGCAGGCTCGGACCGGCCGACGCGGCCCTGGTCAACGGCACCGCCGCGCACGCCCTGGACTGGGACGACGCCGCTCCCTCCATGGCGATGCACCCCGCGGCGGTCCTGCTGCCGACGCTCTTCGCGCTCGCCGCCCGCCGTCCGGTGACCGGTGCCGATCTCGTCGCCGCCTACAGCGTCGGCTCCGCCGTCTTCCGCGCGGTCTCGGAGGTGCTCCCGCACGCCGTCCACTACGGCCGGGGCTGGCACAACACCTCCACCACGGGACGGCTGGCCGCCACCGCCGCCGCCTGCCGGCTGCTCGGCCTGGACACCGGCGCGACCGCACACGCCCTGGGCATCGCCGCCTCCCAGGCGGCCGGGAGCCTGGCCAACTTCGGCACGATGACCAAGCCGATGCACGCCGGCCTCGCCTCCCGGGACGCCGTGATGGCCGTCGGGCTCGCCACGCGGGGCTTCACCGCCCATCCCGCCCAGCTGGAGGCGCGCGGCGGCTTCCTGGACCTCTTCGGCGACCACGACCCGAGACGCACGGCGCTCCTGGGCGAGCGCCTGGAGCACTGGGTGACCGGCTGGACCGACGACTACGCGCTCAAGGCCTACCCCTCCTGCTTCGCCACCCAGCGCGCGATCGACGCGGGGATCTCCCTGCGCGAGGAGCTGGGCGCCGATCCCGGCCGGATCGCGCGAGTGGAGGTGACCCTCGAACACGGCGGCACCCGGCCGCTGCGGGACACCGGGCCGGGCAACGGGCTCGAGGCCAAGTTCTCCCTGGAGTACACCCTCGCCGTCGCCCTGCTGACCGGGGACGTGCGGCTCGCCGACTTCACCGACGAGGCCCTGCGACGTCCGGGCGTGGCCGAGCTGATGGCCCGGATCGAGCTCGCGGAACGGCCGCCGGCCGAGGAGCCCGGCCACACCGTCGTCCGGCTGCACACCGACGGCGGCCGGGTCCTGGTCCGCGACGTCCACCACTCCCGCGGCGACTCGCACCGGCCGCTCTCCCGCGCCGAACTGGCGGCGAAGTTCCACCAGTGCGTGGGGCACGGCCCGGCCGCCCGGTCCTGGTTCGAGGCGCTCCACGCCGTCCCGGACGCCGACGACCCCCGGGACCTGCAGACACTCCTCGCCGGCCCACCCGCACGCGACTGACCCGGCCCCGTCCTTCACCGGCCGCGTTCCGCGGCGCGCCGTACCCGAGACCAGGAGGATCCCGATCATGACCGACACCTTCACCGAGGAAGCGACCAGCCGCTTCGTGGAACTGCCGAGCGGGCGCGTCCACTACCACGAGTACGGGGAGGGGCATCCGCTCGTGCTGCTGCACGGCTCCGGCCCCGGCGCGACCGGCTGGAGCAACTTCGCGGCGAACATCCGCGAGCTCGGCGAGCGGTTCCGCTGCCTGGCCGTCGACATGCCCGGCTGGGGCAAGTCCGACCCGGTCGGCTACGACGACCGCGACCACGCCGCGACCGCGCTGGAGTTCCTCGACGCGCTGGGGATCGAGCAGGCGGCGTTCATCGGCAACTCGATGGGCGGCGCCACCTCGATCATGTTCGCCGCGACCCACCAGGAGCGGGTCAGCCACCTGATCACCATGGGCGCCGGGGTCGGCGGCGCCCACCTCTTCGTGCCCGGCGGCGGGCCGAGCGAGGGCGTGAAGGTGCTGCAGCGGACCTACCGCGAGCCCACCGAGGAGAACTTCCGCGACCTGGTCGAGGTGATGACCTTCGACCCGGCGCACGCCTCGGAGGAACTGGTCCGGCTCCGCCACAAGGCCGCGGTGGAACGCCCGGACCACCTCGCCAACTTCGCCGCCGGCATCGGCAGGCCGCGCCCGCACATGGCCACCCACGCCCAGATCGCCGGCATCACCGCACCGTCCCTGTTCTTCCACGGCCGCGACGACCGGGTCGTGCACTACGAGAGCTCGCTGAAGCTGGTCTCCCTGGTGCCCCGCTCCCGGATGGTGCTGCTGGCCGGCTGCGGCCACTGGGCCCAGCTCGAGCACGCCGACGAGTTCAACCGCACCGTCACCGACTTCCTGCTCCACAACTGAAGAAGAAAGGGCTTCCGCCATGCACGAGGTACACGAACGGATCCTGGCCCGCGCCGAGGAGATCGCCGCCGAGGCCGCGCCCAGCGACGAGCTGGGCCGGCTGACCGACGAGGCGGCCGAGGTGCTGCGCTCCAGCGGCGTCATCCGGATGCTGCAGCCGGCCGAGTTCGGCGGCCACGAGGCCAGTCCGGTCGACTTCTTCCGCACCCTGCGGGACATCGGGGTCCAGTCCTCCTCGGCGGGCTGGGTGGCCGGCGTGGTCGGGGTCCACGCGTTCGAGGTGGCGCAGATGGACATCGCGGTGCAGAAGGAGATCTGGGGCGAGGACCCGGACACCTGGATCGCCTCGCCGTACGCCCCGCTGGGGCGCGCGACCCCCGTCGAGGGCGGGTACCGGTTCTCCGGTCGCTGGCCGTTCTCCTCGGGCACGGACCACTGCCGGTGGATCATCCTGGGCGGCCTGATCGTGGACGAGGAGGGCAGGCCGGTCCCGGGCGGACTGCGCCACTTCGTCCTGCCGCGGGCGGACTACGAGATCGTCCAGGACTCGTGGGACGTGGTCGGGCTGCGCGGCACCGGCAGCAAGGACATCCTCATCGAGGACAAGTTCGTCCCGGGGCACCGGATCCTCGACCCGGTTCCGATGGAGGACGGCGGCCTGGCCCACCGGGTCGGGCGGGGCGACTCGCCGCTGTACCGGATGCCGTTCCACCCGATGTTCACCGCGGGCATCACCACCGCGACGGTCGCGATGGCGCAGGGCGCCCTGGCGGCGTTCGTCGCCTCGATGCGGGGCCGGGT
>NZ_MSGP01000002.1 GCF_002078235.1 Streptomyces viridosporus | reverse complement strand
CCCGCGCTCCGGCGAGCGGGGCGGTTCCCGGAGCCGGTACGGCCGCCCGTCCCCCGAGGATCCCGGCCGCTCGTCGTACGAGGCCCGCGTCGGCGTCCGGCTCCCCGCTCGCCCGCACGGCGGCGGCCGTCGCCAGGAGCAGGTCGGCGTGGTCCGGCGGCACACCGGTCAGGCACCCGCCGGCGACCCCGGCGAGGACCTCCGCGCCGGCCAGCGGCCGGGGCAGCGCGCGACGGCCGCGGAGCTGGGCGGGCGACAGGTGGCGGACCAGCGCCAGCAGCAGCGCGGGGTTGCCCTCCGCCTCCGTCACCAACTCCTCGCGCACGGCCGGGTCGACGGTACCCCCCGTCGCCTCGTCGACCAGGGCCGCCGCGTCCCCGGGCGTGAGCGGGGCGAGGCGCCACACGGGCAGTCCCGCCGTCTCCCGGTCGACGGGCCGGTGTCCGGGCACGCTGAGCAGCAGCCCCACCCGGCCACCCGTCGCGTGCACCCGTGCGGCCGCGTCTCCCAGCGCGGCGCGCGACGCGGCGTCCCACCGGTGCACGTCGTCCACGCACACCAGGAGAGGGGACGCGGCCGCCGCCGCGCGCAGGACGCCGAGCAGCACCTCGCCCGCCGTACCGTCGCCGGGCAGGCGCACGGAGCGGCCGGCGGCGCGCAGCAGGGTGCGCAGGCCGCCGTGCGGCCGTTCGGGCCGCGCCGGGTCGGCGCGGACGTGCCACACCGGCCCGGCGCGGAAGGAGCGGGCGGCGAACGCGAGGAAGGCCGTGCGGCCGCAACCGGGATCGCCGGTCACGACGCGGACGCCGCCGTCGGTGCGCAGCCCGTCCAGCAGCTCGGCGATCTCCTGCCGCGCCGGTCCCGGGCGGTACCGGAGCGGAGCGGATCCCGGGGTCGTCTGTCCGGTCATCCCGCGACCTTACTCACGCGTAAGAAAAGGCGGAAGGTGTGCGGTCGCGCCGTCGGAATGAGGCGTTCACCGCCTCACCAGCGGTTTTCACGGTCCGTCGGAGGGGCGGTGTGTGCCGCGGCCCAGGGCGGGCGGGCCGCGGCGGTGCCCGCGCACAACGCCGGTGGCGGCCCGCATCGTGTGCGGGCCGCCACCGGGTGGTCGTCCGGCCGGGTTCGGCCGGTCGTCGGGCTCGGCCGGTCGTCAGGAGGTGTGCGGGCAGTTGCCCCGGGACTCCTCGATCGTCAGGCTCGGCCGCGGCAGCGGGCACAGGAACTGCTCGTAGCGGGTGTCGTTGTCGATGAACCGCTTCAGCCAGGAAATGCTGTACTTCGCGATCGTCGTGTTCGACGTGTTGGGCGTGAAGTGGGTGGCGTTGTTCAGTTCCAGGTAGGCACGGTCCAGGGAGGACGGCAGGCCCGAGTAGAGGGGCTCGGCGTGCGTGGCGACCGGGGCGATCGTGTCGCCGTCGGCCCCGAAGATCAGGGTGGGGGTCCTGACCTCGGGCCAGGTCTTGTCGAGGTTCCAGGGGGTCAGCGGGATCGCGGCCTGGAGCGAGGGCCGGTCCTTGGCGGCTTCGAGGCTGCCGCCGCCGCCCATGGAGTGGCCCATGACACCGAGCCGGCTGCTGTCGACGCGGCCGCGGACCGCGCTGCGCTGGGTGAGGTAGTCCAGCGCGGCGAGCAGTTGGTCACCGCGGGAGGCGGGCTGGTCGAGGGTGGTGTTGGTGTCGATGGTGAAGACCACGAAGCCCTGGGAGGCCAGGCGCGGGCCCAGCCAGGCGATGGAGGACTCGTAGGCGGTGAAGCCGGGTGACACGGCGATCGCGCCGAAGGTGCCGTCGGCGGTGCTGGTCGGGTAGTAGATGGTGCCTCCGCCGAAGCCGGTCACCGAGAGCGAGGAGACGGAGATGTCCGACACGGCGTAGGGACCGCGCAGCGCCTCGATGCTGGACTCGGTCGGCGCCGGGCCGCGCTCGTAGGGGTTGTCCGCCGCCGCGTGGGCGCCGGGGCCGCTGAGGGTGGTGAGGCCGACGACGGCGGCGAGGGCCGCGGCCAGTCCGGCGAGCCGGCCGGTCCTGCGCCGCCCGGCACGGGACGCGAGCGGCCGGGCGGTCGATCCGTCGGTGCCGGTGTGGGGGTGCTGGTGCACGACGAGTGGTCCTCTCTGTCGCGGCGGACCGCCCGGCCGGCCGGTGCACGGGAGTACGGCGTGGGAAGGTGCCCGTGCGCCGGCCGGGGGTGCCGCCGATGGGCTGGCGGTGCCACTGTCGGAGAGGAAGGGTCCGGTGCGGACCGGCAATCTCACCGGTCTCCTGCGCCGCACCGCGCGGACCGGACCGGACCGGGCCGTGCGGGCCGGACGCCCGCACCGTGCCCGCGTCGTGACGCCCGCCCACCGCGGGAGCGGCCCGGGGCCGAAGGGTCGCGGCTCCCCGGGCGGTCCCGGCCGGGGAGCCGCGGGGAGCCGGGGAGCCGCGCCGCGGCCGGCCCGCCGGTTCACCGGCCGGCGCGCGCCGCGGACCGGGGGGAGACGGGGGCGGGCGAACGGCCGTGGCCCCCGTCGGGATCGGCTCCGACGGGGACCACGGCACGGGGAAGCGCAGGCGCCGTTTCCGGCGTGTGCCCTGCGCGGGAGGCTTCACGGCCTCCTGCGCGGCCAGGGGCGTGCCCCGGCCCGGGGGCGTCGAAGACCCCCCGGCGGGCTCGGCCCGTCACGCCGCGTCGTAGACGTGGGCCCGGCCGCCGATCCACCTCACCCAGGCCGGATCGTCCAGCAGCCGCTCCCCCTCCGGCAGCCCCGCCCGCCGCAGGAACTCCACCACGTCCCGGTCGGAGTGCGCGAGGCCGACGATCTCACCGTGCACGGTCACCCGCCGTCCGCCCGAACCGAGCGGCGGGTGTACCCCGATCGGCGCCTTCGTCATCCCTCCAGGATCCGGCCGGGAGGGCGGCTACGCATCCCGGCCCCGCGTTTCACCCGAGTGGCCGTCCGGGCGAGCCCTCCCGGTCCGCGCCGTGGTCGTATGGAAGCGGCCTCCATGCCTACCCGGAGGGAGCTGGGAATGCACGAGATGTGGTGCGGTGCAGACACTTCGGGGGAGCCGGTGTGGCATGTCCTCGCCCCTGACAAGAAGTCCACGCTGTGCGGAGTGGAGAAGCAGGAGGAGTCCCGCCGGCGGCATGCGACGGACCGACACTGCTTCTCCTGCATGAAGACGTTCCAGGCCGTCGTGGAGTCGGGGCCTCGCCGTCAGGCGGAAGCCGCGGCCGACTGAGGCCGGGAGAAGCCGCCGCACGGGCCGCGCCGCCGTGGAGCGGGGGCCCGGTGCCGGAGCGCTCCGCGGCGGCGCCTCAGTGGCAGGGGTGGTCGCCGCCGGCCGTCGCGGGACGGGTCTCCAGACGGCAGAAGCAGGACGCCTCGATCGGTACGTCGGCCAACGCGGCCGCCTGTGTGAGCTGCTGGGCCACGATCGCGGCCTCCCCCGTCCTCCCGGTGCGCAGCAGGCACTCGTGGAAGCCGTGCAACGCCCAGACGTTCCCGGGGTGTTGCAGGGGCCGGGGCAGGGTGGCGTCGAGGCCGAGGTCCGCGCGGTAGACCGCCTCGGCCTCCTCCACCCGGCCCTGTTCCAGCAGCAGTGCGCCGTAGGCGTGCCGGGTGGGCTGCATCCAGCCCCAGGGTTCGTCGTAGGGCAGGCCGTCGTCCAGTGCGACGGCCCGCTCCAGCGCGGCGAAGGCGGTGTCGTGCTCGCCCTTGCGGTAGGCGAGTTCGCCGTCCAGCATCGCCGCCGCGACGGCGAGGATGTCGCGGCAGGTGTTGTTGAACAGCATCCGGGTCCCGGGGACCCGGCTCACGGCCGCGCGGAACTCCTCCCGTTCGACCTCGGCCCCGTCGGTCGCGCCGGTCGCGGAGAGGGCGACGCCGCGGGCGTAGTGGAGCATGGCGGTGGTCACGCAGTGGAGCTCCGGATCGGCCGGGAACGGCAGGGCCAGGATCTCCTCCCAGCGGCCGAAGCGGATCAGGACGTGGACGCGCATGGCGAGGAACCCCTCGAGCCAGTCGGCCATGGGCGGGCTCTGCACCCGGAGCAGTTCCTCGGGGACGGCGGCCTCGAGCCGCGCGGCGGCGTCCAGGGCGACCTTCGACTGGCCGGCGAACATGGCGCCGTAGATCCTGAAGTGGTGGTTGTGGGCGCGGTAGAGCGTGTAGAAGTTCATGGCGCCCGCGCGCTCGAGGTACTTCTCGTCGGCGGCGACGGCGAGGGTGTTGTCCGAGACGACCCGGCGGTAGTCGCCGCACAGCACTTCCAGGTGCGAGGGCATGTGGAGCAGGTGCCCGGCGTCGGGGACGGCTCCGCGCAGTCGGTCGGCGACGGTGAGGGCCGCTTCCGGCGTGGGGGACATCTCCATCAGGTGGACGTACAGGTGCAGGATCCCGGGGTGCCGGGCGCCGGCGTCGGTGGCGAGCGCGGCGTCGAGCACCGCCTTGGCCTCCAGGGTGCGGGCGCCGGCGGCCGGGCGGCCGGTCCTCAGGTCCCACAGCCGCCAGGGGGTGAGGTTCATCAGGGCGTCGGCGCAGAGCGTGGCCACGTCCAGGTCGTCGGGAGCGCTCTCGTACACCTCGCGCATCCGGTCCGCGTAGGGCTCGTTCCACACCGAGCAGTCCTCCGCGGCCCGTGACTGCGGGTAGCGGGCGCGCAGGGCCCCGACGAGGGCCCGCTCGACGGGGGTGGCGCGCGCGGCCTTCTCGTGCGCCCGTTCCACCGCGTCGTGCGTGCGTGCGACGGTGCGGACGAGGTCGTCGCCGTCGAAGGCGTCCCAGGGTTTGTTGTAGTTCGGTCCGAGGGCGTAGGCGATGCCCCAGTGGGCCATGGCGCAGTCGGGATCGGCCGCGGTGGCCCTCTCGAAGCAGGCGACGGCCTCCTCGTGGTTGAACGCGTACGTCCACACCAGCCCGCGGTCGAACCAGAGTTGGGCTTCGGCGGAGGAGGTCGTCACGGTCCGGCCGTGGGTGCCGAGGTCGTAGTAGTCGTCCATGCCTGCCTCCCGAAGAGCGCACGGGCCGGCCGCCGCCTCGTCGGCGGTGAACGCCCCATCCGGACGAAACCGACGATAGCGGGGCACCGGCGCTCGCGCAGGCGTCGGCGGGGACTCACCCCTTCGCACCGCCCTTCGCACCGCTCCGGGTGCGTCCCGGGCCCCGCCCGTTCACGCCCGGCGCCCGTCCGGACGCGGTGCGTGAGCGGGGGCGGCCGGGGCGTCGTTCGTTCGTGCCCTCGTTCACCGATGGGCTGGCACGGGCCGCGCGCCGCTCCCTAGGATGTACTCCCTGTCCGGCCAGTCCAGTTGGCGCGGTACTCCGCAGGGGGAACGATGCACACGGGTAAGCAGCTGTCCACCGAGATCGACGCAACCGTGCCGACGGCCGCGCGCATGTACGACTACTACCTGGGCGGAAAGGACAACTACGCGGCGGACCGCGCCGCGGTCGGGGAACTCGACAAGGTGGTGCCCAGCACGCGCCGCCTGGCCCTGAACAACCGGCGCTTCCTCCAGCGGGTGGTCCGGACCCTCACGCAGGAGTACGGCATACGGCAGTACCTCGACCACGGCTCCGGTCTGCCCACCCAGGACAACGTCCACCAGGTCGCGCAGCGCATCGACCCGACCTCCCACGTGGTGTACGTCGACAACGACCCGATGGTGCTGGTCCACGGCCGCGCCCTGCTGGAGCAGGACGAGCGCACCGTGGTCATACAGGCCGACATGCGCGAGACCGACGAGATCTTCGGCCACCCCGAGACCCGGCGCCTGATCGACTTCTCGGAGCCGGTGTGCGTGCTGTTCAACTCGGTGTTCCACTGCATCCCGGACCACGACACCGACGGGCCGCTCGCCCTCGCCCGCCGGGTGCGCGAACGGCTCGCGCCCGGCAGCTTCCTGGTGATGTGCCAGCTGGTCAGCGAGGACCCCGAGGTCCGCGCCTTCGTGACCGACTTCATGAACCAGGCGACCCAGGGCCACTGGGGTCGCGTGCGCCGGCAGAAGGACGTCGAGTCGTACTTCGAGGGCCTGGAGATCCTGGAGCCGGGTCTGGTGGAGGTGTCCACCTGGCGTCCGGACACCGAGGTGGCGCCCCGTCAGCTCACCCAGGAGTGGATCGAGTTCGGCGGCGTGGGCCGGATACCGCGGTAGCCCGGGGCATCGTCTCCGCCCGCCGCCCTCCGGGGTCCGGCGGGCGGCGGCGCCCGTTGCTCCGCGCCGCTACGGCGCGGGGTAGCGCTCCCGCATCGTCCGGCGCAGCAGCTCCACGGATTCGCGGGGCTTGAGGGCCTCGTCGGCGAGGCGGTCCAGGGCGATCCGGTACTCCTCCGTCTCGTCGCGGTCCTCGAGGAAGTTGGCGCTCCTGATGTGCTCCAGATAGACCACGTCGGGCAGGTCGAGACCGTCGAAGCGCAGATACGTCACCGGAATGGCGGGAGCCGAGGCGTTCGTCACGTCCAGCGGAACGATCTGCACCGTCACATTGGGCCGCTCGGCCATCCGGACCAGGTGCGCGAGCTGCTCGTGCATCACCCCGGGGCCGCCCAGAACGCGCAGCAGGATCGACTCGTCGATGACGGCCCACAGCTGCGGAGCGCCCTCGCGCAGCAGCAGCTCCGCGCGGCGCATGCGCAGTTCGACCCTGCGCCGCACCTCGCTCGCCGGGGCGTGCGGCAGGCCGCGCTCGACCACCGCGCGGGTGTACGCGGCGGTCTGCAGCAGGCCGGGGACGTACTGGATCTCGAAGGTGCGGATGGTGGCGGCGGCTTCCTGGAGGCCGACCAGGCGGTCGAACCACTCGGGCATCAGCCGCTTGTCGTACCGCTGCCACCAGCCCGGCTCCCCGGCGCGCTGCAGCAGCTTGAGCAGGACCGACGCCTCGTAGGGGTCGGTGCGGTACAGCTCCAGCAGCGCCCGGACATCGCTCTCGGTCGGCGGGCGGCGGCCCTTGCCGGACTCGATGCGGGACAGTTTCGCCGCACTGAAACCGACGGCACGGGCCGCCTGGTCCTGGGCCAGCCCGGCGTCCTCACGGAAGCCGACCAGCTGCACACCGACCAGCATCTTCAGCAGAGTCGGCGCCGGCTCGGACCTGTCCAGGTAGGGTTCCAGACGGGAGATGCGATGCGACGCGGCGGACATCCTGACTCCCAGCAGACCGGCACAAGGGCGATTCACACTATCGCACCTCATCCTGTCGCACCGCACCCGCACGCAAAAGTCACGGGGAAGCGGGAAGCCGTACTCCGTTCGCCGGGGGCAGGACCAGGTGGTCGAACTCGCCGTCCTTCGCGCCGGCGAGGAACGCCGCCAGCTCCGCGGCCGTGTAGACCAGGGCGGGTCCGTCGGGATCACGGGAGTTGCGCATCGCGATCGCCCCGTCGGTCAGCGGGGCCACCTCGACGCAGTTGCCCTCCGCGTTGCTGTGCCGGCTCTTGATCCAGCGGGCGTCCAACTGGCTGGCCCGCACTCCGTTCCGCACTCCTGGCACCGCAGCCTCCTTGGTGTTCGCACGCCCCGCCGCGCACGGGCCTGCCGTTCCTCCGCAGTAGGCCGAGTCCTGTCGGCTGTACTCGCCCCACCCCGCATCTCGCGCAATTTCTCGTGCAATTGCACGCGAGCGCTGTCAGCGTGGATAATAGCGGGGGCGTCAACCCCCGTGCTGACGCCCCGTCCTGACGTCGCATCAGGGAGATGCTGTGTCATCACCTGCGCATTTAGCATCCCGGCAGCCGACCGGGGCCGCGGTACGGACAGGTGGCCCGGGCACGGCCCCGGCACCCCCGTACGGCCCGCCGACGCCGTACGGGGAGCCGCCGCCGAAGACGGCCGGCCCCGCGTCGGCCGCGCTGCGCATCGACTGCAGCCGGGAGGGCCTCGCCCGCGCGCGGTCCTTCACCCGTGACACCCTGCGCGTCTGGTCGCTCGACCACCGCTGCGACGACGCCACCCTCGTGGTCGTCGAGCTCACCGCCAACGCCGCGACGCACGCGATACCGCGGTGCGCGGGTGCGCCGGACGTCCGGCTCGGGTTCCGTCTGGAACCGGCGCACCTGCTGCTCACCGTCTCCGACCCCGACGACCACCCGCCCGTCCGCGTCCCCGGGGCCGGCTCCGTCCTGGAGGAGCACGGCCGGGGGCTGGACATCGTCGACGCCCTGTCCGAGGCGTGGGGCTGGATCCCCACCCCGCCGACGGGCAAGACGGTGTGGGCCCGGTTGTCGACCCGCCCGTCCACCTGACACGACTGCCGCGGAAAGGCATCCACGCCATGCGCAGCGCTTCGACGGAACAGCCGAGCGGCGAGCGCCTCGTGCGCCACGCTCCCCCCACCGGAGTGGCACGGACCACGCCCCTCACGGCACTGTCCCGGGTGCCGTGGGGCGACATCCAGGACTCCACCGGATCGGCGGCGGCCATCCCCCTGCTCCTCAACGGCATCGCCTGGGGGGACGCCGACACGGCCCGGGCCGCCCTGGACGATCTGCGGAAACGGATCTGCCAGTACGGCTTCGTCACCGAGCAGGCGACCGCCGCCACGGTCCCCTTCCTCTGGGAGCTGGCCCAGCTGCCGCACGTCACCTGCCGTGCCCAGATCATCCAGCTGCTCAAGGCCATCGCCGACGCCCGGCAGTGGGAGAGCACCGCCGCCGCGTACCCCAAGCTCCTCAACCGCCGCGAGAACCCGGTGGTGTGGGAGCGGGCGGCCCGGCAGGCGGTGCGCGCCCGGCGCGGCGAGCTGAACCGGCTGCTGGCCGAGCAGGACGCCGAGATCGCCCGCGCCACGACGGAACTGGCCCGCGTCCTGGCCGAGTGAGGCCCGCGGGCCGGGTTCCGGGGTGGCCCGGTCATGGGACGCGCGCGGCGTCCGGGGGACGAGCCGCGCGCCGGGGGAGGGCCGCGCGCGGGCGGAGGGGGACCGCGCGCGGCCCGGGGGCGGTGACCGGCGGGGAGAACCGCCGGTCACCGTGGGTGACGCTCTCGCCTCGCGTGGCCCGGCAGTGTAGACATGGCACATGGTTCGACTCATGGGTCGCTCCAGGACCCGGTCGTCCCCGCGGCCCGGTGCCATGGCGTCCGTCCGGCGCCGACAGGAGCGGGACGGCCGCTCGCGGTGGCATCCGGGGGCGGGACTGCGGTCGGTGCTGAGCGGGCGCAGCGTCGCCGGACAGGTGTTCGTGCTGCAGCTGGTGCTCGTGCTGCTGCTGGTCGCGGCGTCCGTCGTCGCACTGGTGCTGCAGGTGCGGCGGGACACCACGCGGGAGGCCCGCGGTCTCTCGCTCGCCGTGGCGGAGACCTTCGCCCACGCGCCCGGCATCGTCGAGGCACTCGACTCCCCCGACCCGACGGCCGTGCTCCAGCCCCGTGCCGAGGCCGCCCGTGAACAGGCGGGCGTCGACTTCGTCGTCGTCATGAACACCGACGGCATCCGCTACACGCATCCCAGGTCGGACCGCATCGGCAAGCAGTTCGTCGGCACCATCGAACCCGCGCTGGCCGGTGAACCGGTGGTCGAGGAGATCCAGGGGACCATCGGCGAACTCGTGCAGGCCGTGGTGCCGGTCGAGGACGACGGCGTCGTCGTGGGCCTGGTGTCGGCGGGCATCACGACCGAGCGCGTCGGCGGGGCCGCCGACAACCAGCTTCCCCTGGTGCTGGGCGCGGCGGCCGTCGCGCTCGCCCTGGCCACCGGGGGCGCGGCCCTGCTGAGCAGACGGCTGCTGCGCCAGACCCACGGCCTGGGCCCGCACGAGATGACCCGGATGTACGAGCACCACGACGCGGTGCTGCACGCGGTGCGCGAGGGGGTCGTCATCGTCGACGGGGACGGGACCCTGATGCTCGCCAACGACGAGGCGCACCGTCTGCTCGGTCTGCCCGAGGACGGGGAGGGCAGGCACGTGCTGGACATCGGCCTGGCCCCCGACACCGCCGACCTGCTGTCCTCGGGGCGGGTCGCCACGGACGAGGTGCACCTGGTGGGCGACCGGCTGCTGGCGGTCAACCAGCGGCCCACCGACCGCTCGGGCGGCCCGCCCGGCAGCGTCGCCACGGTCCGGGACTCCACGGAGCTGCGCGCCCTGTCCGGCCGCGCCGAGACGGCGCACGAGCGGCTCAACATGCTCTACGAGGCCGGGGTGGGCATCGGGACGAGTCTGGACGTCGTCCGTACGGCCGAGGAGCTCACCGAACTGGCCGTGCCCCGGTTCGCGGACTTCGTCACGGTGGACCTGTTCGAGCCGGTGCCGGCGGGCGGCCACCCGGACACGGCGGGCGCGCTGCGCCGTACGGCCATGGCGGGAATCCGCGGGGACGCCCCGCTCTACCCCGTGAACGAGACGATCCGCTTCATCGGCTCCTCCCCGCAGGGCCGCAGCCTCACCACCGGCCGGCCCGTCCTGGAACCCCGGCTCGGCGATGCCCCGGGGTGGCGGGCGCAGGACCTCGAACGCTCCGGGCAGGTCGTGGACTACGGCATCCACTCACTGATCACCGTGCCGCTGCGGGCCGGCGCCCTGGTGCTCGGCGTGGTCAGCTTCTGGCGCTCCGAGAAGCCCGAGCCGTTCGACGCCGAGGAGCAGGAGCTGGCGGAGGAGCTGGTCGCCCGGGCCGCGGTCTCCATCGACAACGCGCGCCGCTACACGCGCGAGCACAGCATGGCGGTGACGCTCCAGCGCAGCCTGCTGCCGCGCAGCCTGCCGGAGCAGACCGCCCTGGAGATCGCCTACCGCTACCTTCCCGCGCAGGCCGGGGTGGGCGGGGACTGGTTCGACGTGCTGCCGCTGTCCGGGAGCCGGGTCGCGCTCGTGGTCGGCGACGTCGTCGGCCACGGCCTGCACGCCGCGGCCACGATGGGCCGGCTGCGCACGGCGGTGCACAACTTCTCCGCGCTGGACCTGCCGCCCGACGAACTCCTCGCCCTGCTCGACGAACTGGTCGCCCGCATCGACCAGGACGAGGCGCAGGAGGAGCACAGTTCCCCGGTGACCGGGGCGACCTGTCTGTACGCCGTCTACGACCCGGTCTCACGGCACTGCACCGTCGCCCGCGCGGGTCATCCCCCGCCGGCCCTGGTCCGCCCGGACGGCAGCGTGGAGTTCCCGGACGTGCCCGCCGGTCCCCCGCTGGGGCTCGGCGGTCTGCCGTTCGAGACGGCCGAACTGGAACTGCCGGAGGGCAGCAGGCTCGTCCTCTACACCGACGGGCTCGTCGAGGACCGGGCGCACGACATCGACGAGGGCCTGGAACTGCTGCGCGAGGCCCTGTCCCGGGCCGGGGACTCCCCCGAGGACACCTGCCGGGTCGTGCTGGAGTCCCGGCGCCCGGGCCGGGCCGGCGACGACATCGCCCTGATCGTGGCGCGGACGCGGGCACTGCCCGCCGACCGGATCGCCGAGTGGCCGGTGCCGTCCGATCCGGCGGCGGTCGCCGAGGTGCGCGCCGCGGTCGCCCGGAAGCTGACCGAGTGGGGGCTGGAGGAACTGGCGTTCACCACGGAGCTGATCCTGAGCGAGCTGGTCACCAACGCCATCCGCTACGGCGGCACCCCCATCCAGGTGCGCATGCTCCACGACCGCCACCTGATCTGCGAGGTCTACGACAGCAGCAACACCTCGCCGCATCTGCGGTACGCGACCATGACGGACGAGGGGGGACGGGGTCTGTTCCTGGTCTCCCAGCTCGCCGAGCGCTGGGGCACCCGCTACCTGCCGGCCGGCAAGGTCATCTGGACGGAACAGCCGCTCCCGAGGTCATAAGGGCGGCGAGGAGAAGACATAAGGCGGGCTTATGCCCCCATAGGCCGGACCCGCGTACCAGGTAAGGCATGCCTCAGTTTAGGCTTTCGAGCGAGTCGCTTGTCATCGCTCGAAGGGAACCTGACCATGCCCCGCCCCCTGCGGGTAGCCATCGTCGGATCCGGCCCCGCCGGGATCTACGCCGCCGACGCCCTGCTCAAGTCCGACGTGGCCGCCGAACCGGGCGTGTCCATCGACATCTTCGAGCGCATGCCGGCACCGTTCGGACTGATCCGGTACGGCGTCGCCCCCGACCATCCGCGGATCAAGGGCATCATCACGGCCCTCCACCAGGTGCTCGACAAGCCGCAGGTCCGCCTGTTCGGCAACGTGGACTACGGCACCGACCTCCACCTCGACGATCTGCGCGCGTTCTACGACGGTGTGATCTTCGCCACCGGCGCCATGGCCGACCGCGCGCTGCCCGTCCCGGGCATCGACCTCGACGGCTCCTACGGCGCCGCGGACTTCGTCTCCTGGTACGACGGTCACCCCGACGTGCCGCGCACCTGGCCGCTCGAGGCGGAGAAGGTCGCCGTGCTCGGCGTCGGCAACGTGGCCCTCGACGTCGCCCGGATCCTCGCCAAGACGGCGGACGAACTGCTGCCGACGGAGATCCCGCCGAACGTGTACGAGGGCCTGAAGGCCAACAAGGCCATGGAGATCCACGTGTTCGGCCGCCGCGGCCCGGCGCAGGCCAAGTTCAGCCCGATGGAGCTGAGGGAGCTGGACCACTCCCCCAGCATCGAGGTGATCGTCGACCCCGAGGACATCGACTACGACGAGGGGTCGATCGCCACCCGGCGCGGCAACAAGCAGGCCGACATGGTGGCCAAGACCCTGGAGAACTGGGCGATCCGCGACACCGGCGACCGCCCGCACAAGCTGTTCCTGCACTTCTTCGAGTCGCCGGTGGAGATCCTCGGCGAGGACGGCAAGGTCGTCGGTCTGCGCACCGAGCGCACCGAACTCGACGGCACCGGCAACGTCAAGGGCACCGGCACCTTCAAGGACTGGGACGTCAGCGCGGTCTACCGCGCGGTGGGCTACCTGTCCGACAAGCTGCCCAAGCTGCCCTGGGACCTCGACTCCGGCACGGTCCCGGACCAGGGCGGGCGCGTCCTCCAGGAGACCGGCGAGCACCTGCAGTCCACGTACGTCACCGGCTGGATCCGACGCGGCCCCGTGGGCCTGATCGGCCACACCAAGGGCGACGCCAACGAGACGGTGGCGAACCTGCTGGACGACTACGCGAACGGGCGGCTGCACACGCCCGCCTCCCCCGGCCCGGAGGCGATGGACGCGTTCCTCGCCGAGCGCGGCATCCGCTTCACCACCTGGGACGGCTGGTACCGCCTGGACGCCGCGGAGAAGGCGCTGGGCGAGCCGCAGGGCCGTGAGCGCGTGAAGATCGTCGAGCGCGAGGACATGCTGCGGGCCAGCGGCGCGTGAGCCGTCGGCCCTTGAGCGGTCGCACCACCGGGCGCCCGTCCGGTCCGGTTTCCGGACCGGACGGGCGCCCGCTTTGCGCATGATCCGCCCCTTCACAGGAAGGCCACACGGCCTTCATGGAAGGGGCCGTGAGGGGGATGAGTTCACGCGCACGCACACTGCCGCCGTCGCCACCGCCGCCACGGGCGCGCCGGCCGCCCTGACCGCCGCTCCGGCGCAGGCCGCCGCGCGCGACTCCGCCCCGGACGGCAACGGGTACATCACGTTCCACCGGTGATCCGGCGTCGGCGGTGGACGACCGGGCCGGGGGCGGTCCGGGTCCGCCGGTCCCCCGTCCGGCGGTCGCGGGCGGGCCCGGCGCCCCGGATCCGCGGGTCAGTCCGGAAGGACCAGCCGGTCCGTCTCACCCGGCTCGAGGCGGACGGTGCGGTCCGGGAGGTGCACGTCGATCGGCGACCGGCCGGAGGAGGGCACGGCGATCTCCAGCAGGCCGTGCTCCAGCCGCAGCCGCACGCCCCAGTGGCCGTGGTAGCGCAGGGTGAAGCCGTAGGAGGACAGTTCCGGCAGGGGCACCGGGTCGAGCCACAGGGCTCCGCCGCGGGTCTCCAGTCCGGTCAGCCCGCGTTGGACGAGATCGAGGGTGCCGGCCATCGCCCCGAGGTGGATGCCCTCCCCGGTGGTGCCGCCCTGGATGTCGGCGATGTCCGCCTGGAGGGCCTCCTGGCAGAACTTCCAGGCGTCCGCGCGCCGGGCCCGGGCCAGGACCCGCCCGTGGACCAGGCCGCTGAGGGTGGACCCGTGGCTGGTGCGGTGCAGGTAGTGGTCCACCGTGCGCCGCCAGGTCCGTCCGTCCAGGTTCAGACCCAGCCGACGGAAGATGCCCTGGAGCTCGGTGGGCGAGAAGAGGTAACCGAGCATCAGGACGTCCGCCTGCTTGGACGCCTGGTAGCGGTTGACGGTGTCGCCCTCGGCCTCCAGGATCCGGTCCAGCCGCCGGATGTCGCCGTAGCGCCGCCGGTAGCCCCGCCAGTCGAGTTCGGCGAGTTCGCCGTAGCCCTCGAACTGGCTGATGACGCCGTTGTGGAAGGGGACGTGCAGGGTGCGGGAGATCTCCTCCCACTCCTCGAGTTCACCCGCGTCCAGCCCGGTCCGCTCGTCGAGTTCACGGCGGCGCGGCTCGGGCAGGTCCCGCAGCACGTCCATGGTGCGGGTGAGCACCCAGGCGGCCGTGACATTGGTGTAGGCGTTGTCGTCGAGGCCCGGCCCGGCCGCGTCCGGGTACGCGTCGTGGTACTCGTCCGGGCCGACCACGCCCTTGATGCGATGGCGGCCCAGCCGGTCGTCGTAGGTGGCCGAGTCCGCCCAGAAGCGGGAGATCTGCAGCAGCATCTCGGCGCCCTTGGTGTGCAGGAACTCCTCGTCCCCGCTGGCCTCGCAGTACTGCCACACGTTGTACGCGATCGCCGACCCCACGTGGTGCTGGAGGCGGGAGTGGTCGGGCAGCCAGCGTCCGGAGCGGGGGTTGAGGTGCAGCTGCTGGGTCTCCTCCCGGCCGTCGCTGCCGCTCTGCCAGGGGTACATCGCGCCCCGGCGTCCCGCGTCGTGGGCGGCGGCGCGGGCTCGTTCCAGGCGCCGGTGCCGGTAGTGCAGCAGCGCGCGGGAGACCTCGGGGAAGTGCAGGTTGAGGTACGGCAGGACGAACAGCTCGTCCCAGAAGACGTGGCCGCGGTAGGCCTCACCGTGCAGCCCCCGGGCCGGGACCCCCACGTCCAGGTCCGCGGTGTGCGGCGAGAGGGTCTGCAGGACGTGGAAGAGGTGCAGCCGGAGGATCCGGCCCGCCTCGCCGGGCACGTCCAGCTCGGCGCGGCGCCACAGCTGGTGCCAGGCCGTCAGGTGCGGCTCCAGCAGCTCGTCGAAGCCGCCCGCCCGGCCCACCCGGTCGACCACCGCGTGCAGCGGGTCGCTGATCGCCGGATCGTGGGAGGTGTGCAGGGCGACGATCTTGTCGACGGTGACGGGACGGCCGTCGGCCAGGTCCAGACGGGTCGTCTGGAGGGCACGCGGGCGGTCGTGCCGGTTCCTGGTGGGCGCGCCCGACGTCAGCCGGGCGGCGAGGGCGATCCGGACGCCGGAGGTGCGGGTGCGGCAGCGCAGCCAGACGGTGTCCGCGGCGGCCGTGCCGGTGAGCACACGGGTCAGGTGGCGGCCGTCCAGGTCCCGGTAGCGCGGCACGCCGGCGTTGGTGACACCGCCGTCGAGCGCCGCCTCGGTCTCGAGGGCGCCGGAGAAGCCCTCGGCGGTGAACTCGGTGCGCAGCGCGGCCAGATGCGGATCGGCCATGTGCACGAACCGGCGCTGGCGCACGAGCAGCGCCCGCCCCGCGCCGAGGCCGTACCGCGTGCCGCGCTCCAGCAGCCCGGAGGACAGGTGCAGGGTCTCCCGGTGGTCGAGCACGGTCGCGGTGTCGGGGGTGAGCCAGGGCCCGCCGGGCAGCCGGAAGCGCAGCGGCAGCCAGTTGGGGAGGTTGACCACGTCCTCGTTCTCGACCCGCCGTCCGGACACCTCGGAGGTGAGCCGGTTGTAGCAGCCGGCCACGTAGGTGCCCGGGTAGTGCACCTCGTCCGCGGCGCACTCCGGCAGCGCCCCCCGGGTGGCGAAGTAGCCGTTGCCCAGGGTGCACAGCGATTCCCGCAGGCGTGCGTCGGCGGGGTCGTACCCCTCGTACTCCCACGTCCAGCCCGTCACTTCGACGCTCCTCCCGCCGACGGCAGCCGCACGTCCCGGAGGTCCCGCACGACGGATGCCGGGTGCCGCACCGCGGCGCTCCGTCCCGGTTCCGTCACCGACGGTGAGATCCACGCCGTCGTGGTCGGGACGGCCGCCACGGCCGGCGGTCGCGCACGGAGTACCCGCGGCGGGCGCGGGGCACACACCTGGGCGCCGGACGGGCCCGGCCCCGTGGATGCGGCGCCTCCCGCGGTGCCGGCGGGGAAGCCGCCTACCGCTCCCCCACCGGCACGTGCCACACCAGTGTGGTGCCCCGACCGGAGGAACCGGTGACGTCGAGCCCGCCGCCCGGTTGCTCCGCGCGTTCGGCCAGGTTGCGCAGGCCGCTGCGTCGGCCGCAGGCCGGCCCGGGGAGGCCGGTCCCGTGCCCGGTGCCCGCCCCTGTCACGGTCGCTCCACGGCGCCCGGGCGGTGGTCCGTCCCGCTGGGGCCGGTCGGCCCCCGTCGGGGGACCTTCGGCACCCGCGGCCCGGTGGTCCGATCCGCCACACTGGCGTCAGGAGCGGCACCGATCCCCCGCGGTGCCGCTCCGCCACCGGTACGTCCGCCCGGCCCCGCCGGGGCACCGGCCCCGGCCTTCGCCCCACCGGTTCACGCCGTGATGCGGCGCCCGGTCACCTCGACCGGCTCGATCCGCATCCACAGCTCGCGCCGGCCGCCCGCCCAGGGCTCGCTGAACGCCCGTTCGTCGAGGCGGCGCGCCTCGTCCGGGTCCGTGACGGCCCGTGCGTCCCCGCGGACCAGCACGCTCCATCCCTGGCTCAGCGCGTCGTCGATCCGGTCGGTCTCGAAGGCCACCCGGCGGCCGGAGGCCTGCGCGGGGGTCGTGCCGGGGGCGGTGCGGAAGACGACGGCGTCGTCGACGACGCCGTAGTTGACGGGGACGATGACCGGCCCCTCGTCGGTGGAGACGGCGATCCGTCCCACACCGTGGGTGCCGAGCAGGGCGCGGCACTCCTCGG
>NZ_MSGP01000199.1 GCF_002078235.1 Streptomyces viridosporus | reverse complement strand
GCGCCGCGGGTGGGCGGCCCGGCGCGGGCTGCTCGCGGCGGGACCCGTCGGACGCCTCCCGCCGGGCGGAGGGCACGGAGCCGGGGGAGTCGTCCACAGCCGTGGGTCCCTCGGGGCCGGGTGCCTCGGCCACGGTGGGGGAGGGCTCCGGGGCGTCGGCGGTGACCGGCGGGTCCAGGTCGGCCGGGGTGATCTCCGTGCCCGGGGTGTCCCGCACGGGGGCGGGCCACAGGGCGGTGGAGGGCTCGCCGGTGGACGGTTCCGCGCGCCGCTGTCCCGCCGTGTGCGCGGTGAGCCGGCGACGCGCCTGGGCGATCTTCATGCCGTGGGACTCGATCACCGAGCGGCACCGCCGCACCACGTCGGTCAGCGACGGCCGGTCCCCGGCGTCCTGGGCCAGCATGCCGGTCAGGAGCGGCACCAGGTCGTCGGGCACACCCGACAGGTCCGGCGCCGTATGGGGGTCGGTGACGAGGTGGAACACCATGTACGGGGTCGCCGCCTCGTGCGGATAGTGACTCGTCGAGGCGAAGAGCAGCAGCGCGCCCAGCGCGTACACGTCCACGGCCGCCGTCAGCGGCTTCACGCCCGCGGCCTGCTCGGGGGCCATGCAGATCGGGGTGCCGACGACCTGGTGCGGGGCGGTGAGGGAGATGGTCGACTCGGTGAACGCGGCCAGCCCGAAGTCGATGATCTTCGGGCCGTTCGGTCCGAGCAGGACGTTGGCCGGCTTGAGGTCGCGGTGCAGCAGGCCCTGGGTGTGCACGGCCGACAGGGCCTCGGCGAGGATCGCGCCGAGCGCGGCCGTGAGGACGGACGGCAGCGGGCCGTGCGTGGTGACGTGCCGTGCGAGGTCCGGGCCGTCCACGTACTCCGTGGCCAGCCACGGCTGGTCCGCCTCCGCGTCGGCACCCAGGAACGCCGCGATGCGCGGACCCCAGATGGTCTTGAGTACCTCGATCTCCTGCGCGAACCGCTGCCGGGACTCGGAGTCCACCACCGACGGTTTGATCACCTTGACCGCGGCGGGCTCACCGCCGGGCGACTCGCCCAGGAAGACCTGGCCCATGCCGCCCTGGCCGATCCGGCCGAGGAGTTCGAAGTCGCCCAGCACGCGCGGGTCCTCGGGGTTCAGGGGCGTGATCTGCACGGGCGTCCTCGGAATTCGGTCATGGGCGAGCGTCTGATCAGCCGCGATGCGCGCCTGGAGACACGGTAGTGGATGCGGTGGGGGTCGGGAACGGGAGTTGCGGAACGGAGATATCACCCCCTATGGGTGAAGAGCGCGTGGAGGGTGCGTGCGAGGGGCGTGACGTCACGTCCCTCGCGGCAGCAACTGGCCGCCCGTGAGTCCGCCCGACAGCAGGCGTGCCGTCTCCTCCGCCAGCCGTGCTGCCCGCTGTGTCTCCGTCCGGAGTGCGTGCACGTGCCGGAACACCTCCCCGTACTGCCGCTGCTCCGCCAGCGGCAGCAGCGGTACGCGCAGCCGCCCCGGACTGAGGTGGAGCGTGGAGCTGCCGGTCGAGGCGCCGGCCAGGTTGGCCTCGGCGCTCAGGAATCCGAGGAGGAACCAGGGGTCCAGCCGGGCCGGGTCCGGCCGGAAGAGGTGAACGCCGGCCCCGAGCAGGGCGTCGGCCTCCTCCTCGCCCGCGACCCGGGCCACGGGGCCGGTGCCGCCGACCAGGTTGCGGACCAGGACGTCGCCCTCGGCGATCTCCGGCATCTGCTCGGCCTGCACGTCCAGGACCTGTCCCGTCGGTCCGGTCCCGCGAGCGATGTCATCACCCGTCAGAGTGCGCCAACGTTCGCCACCGTAGGCACCGGTCTCCGCAGCCTCCGCCTCGGCGGCCATCGCCCGCGGCGGAACCGGAACCGCGCGCAGCACCTTCAGCGCCCCGCCCCGGGCCAGGTCCGACACCGTGGCCGTGCGCCACTGGCGGGCCGAAGCCCCCGCGGCGTCCCACGACGCCGTGTCGGCCAGCTCGGCCACCGTCCGCACTGCCGCGGCCAGCCCTTCCCGGGCCGCCGCGGCCTCGTGGGCCAGTTCCTGCGGGTCGACGTCCGCCTGCGAGGCACGCACCTGCCGGGCCGGGGTCACGTCGACGACCTCGTCGAGCAGGTCGACGACGCTCACCGCCCGCGCCACACCGGCCTGCGCCTCGAACCCGTCCGGGTCCTCGGCGTACGCCGTCCACACGGAGAGGATCTGCTCCGTCACCCGCGCCCAGTCCACCGAACCCGAACGGCTCCCGCCGCGCCCCGGCACCGACGGCTCGCCCACCGTGTCTACGAAGAGCACCGTCTGGTACGCCGGCCGGGTCGGCTCCGGACGTTGCAGCACCCACACCTGCAGGCCGATGTGGAGCGGGATCGCCGCCCCCGGCGGCAGGGCCGCCACCGCGCGCAGCGCGCCGCTGCGGATCAGCTCGGCGCGGATGCGGCGGCCGGAGGAACGGGACGCCGTGGCCGGCGGGAGGAGCAGCACGGCGTGGCCGCCCGGTTCGAGGTGGGACAGCGCGTGCTGGACCCAGGCCAGTTCGGACTCGGCGCGGGGCGGGAAGCCGTACGCCCAGCGCGAGTCGTAGGCCAGTTCGTCGTGGCCCCAGTCCCGGTCGCCGTAGGGGGGGTTGCACAGCACGGCGTCGACGGTGAGGTCCGGGAAGGCGTCGGCACGCAGGCTGTCGCCCGTGCGCACGGTGACGTCCGCGCCCTCCCCGGCCGTCAGGGTCAGGCCGACCGCGGTGCGCCGGGCCTGGACGGGGAGGCTGTCCTGCCCGTACAGCTCGCGCGCGCCGCGTGCCGCCGCGGCCGTCAACAGGGTGCCGCTGCCGCAGGCGGGGTCGAGGACGCGGGCCGGGGAGCCCGGGACCAGGCGGGCCAGCAGGTCGGCGAGCGGGGCCGGGGTGCGGTAGGCGCCGCTGGCGGCGCTGTCCTCCAGCTCCCGCTCCGCCAGGACGCCCAGCGCCGTCTGCGCGCCCTCGTCGCGGACGCAGAGCAGCAGGGCACGCAGGACCGCGGTGTCGGCGTCGGTGAACCGGACGGGTTCCGTGTCCGGCACCACGTCCGCGGCCCCGGCCGCCGCGTCGCTCGCCTGCTTCACCAGGTCGGCGTCGGGCAGCGCGAGCAGGCCGGTGAGGTCGTCGGCGGGGCGGCGGGCCGCGGCCAGGACCAACAGGAGCAGGTCGGACGTGCCGGCGTCGGCCCGCTCGCGGAGGCGCAGGGTGGTGCGCAGCTCCCCGCTGGGCGTGGCCGCCGTGTGCTGTCCGCGGGAGGCGAGCCAGGCGCGGACCTCCTCCAGGTCGTACAGCGGGCTGCTGTCCGTGCCGCCCGAGGGCGCGGGGAAGTCGTCGTGCCGGCGTCGCCAGTTGCTGACGGTGGCGCGCGTGACCCCCGCGATGCGGGAGATCTCGGCGGCTGTCACCTGGGCTGATGGTGCGGGTGGCTGCGGCATGGGTGTGGTCCTGGCTCCGATGGTCGGCGTGGTCACACCCTACAACGCACGTCAACTCATGCAAGCTGTTGGACAGTGCTTTCGCGTTCATGCTTACATGGGCTCGCTTCCGTCGGCGAGCAGCGCTCTACGGCGTGAAGCGTCACTTCCCTTGCCACAACCATGTCCTCGAGCGCCCAGCCCTTCGCCCTGCCCCGCCCTCCCGGCGGGACGCCGAGGGACGCGCGGCACCTCGGGGCCGGGCGACGGCCGATCGACCACCACCCAGGGGGGGAACCCATGCGCCTGACCATGCCGAGCGGCACCCCGGAAGGAATCCCGCTCACCGTCATGCCGTTCCGCGAGGACGCGGTCATTGGCACCATGTCCCTCGCGACGCTGGTGCGCCTTGTGCCGTCACCGCGTCAGGAGGAGGACCCGCGCGCTCTCAAGGCCGCGTCCGGGCACGACCGGCGCCGCGCCGAACTGCGCGCGACCGTGCAGCGGACGCTGAAGTCCCAGAAGGGCAGGAACATCCCGGACTACGCCGAGTACATCGCCGCCGGCATCCTCGGCAAGCACGGCTCCGCCTGGTCCACGCCCCCGATCACGCTCTGGCACGCGGGCGAGATCGCCGCGATGAGCGACGAACTGGTCCCCGGCTCGGGCCTGCGGACACTGACCGTCGCCCCGGACGCCATGGTGATCGCCATCGACGGCGAGACCCAGACCACCGCCTGGCACGACATCTACCGGGACCCGGAGTCCTTCGGCCTCACCTACACGGAGCTCGGCCGGCGGGTCCGCATCCCCTTCGAGCTCTACCTGGGGATCTCCCCGGCGGACGCGCGGCAGATCTTCTACGACCGCAACGTCAAGGGCGTCGACGTCGCCAAGAACCTGGCCATGTCCATGGACCAGCGCGACCTCGCCACCCGCCTCGCCCACACCGTCGGCGAGAGGCTCGAGGTCGAGTCGGACGGGCAGCGGATGCCGTTCGCCAGGCTGGTCAACGCCGGCAAGCGGCAGCTCACCAGGACCGACCAGGAGGTCGTGACGCTGTCCGCGCTGCGGACGCTGGTCGTCACCACCGTCTTCGGCGGCAAGGGCGTGCAGTACTCGGCGGCCAACGTCCACGAGGGCGACCTGCCGCCCCACACCGACGCCGACGAGGTGGAGACGGTCGTCGTCCGTCTGGTGTCCCGGCTGATCGGGGGCCGCTTCCCGGACTTCGCCCGGCGCAGCGCCATCACCGCCCCGGCCGTGATGGCGGGCCTCGGCATCCTGCTGCACCGCGTCACCCCCTGGTGCGCCCCGGGTGACGTCATGAGCTACGAGACGGTCGAGCGCCTGCTCGCCGACGTCCGCTGGGAGCGCGAGCCCGCCTACTGGGACGGCGTCTGCGCCAGCGTCGGCTCCACCGGCCGGCTCAACTTCAGCGGCGGCGTGAAGGACTCCGCCGGCCGCGTCGCGGGCGCTCTCCTCGACCCGCACAGCGAGCTGGGCCGGAAGGTCCGGGGTCTGCGGAGCTGAACAGGCCCGCGGTGCGGATCCCTTGATGCCGGGACCTGCTCGGCCGAGCCCCCTCCGGACGGGGCCCACCCGTGGGGCACGGCCCATGGCTCCCGCACCCACGCACTGATCGCACACTCTGTGCGGCTCGCTCACCACCACCCGCGACCTGGAAGGCCATCGTGACGATCACCGAGCACACCGAGCTGGTCCGTCGCTTCGCCGACGACTTCACCGCCCTGCAGGAGGCCGTCCTCGCCCGCATGAACGGGATCTGCGCTCCGGAGACCGCCGCGGCCCTGGAACACGCCTCGCTCGCCGGTCCCATCACCGTCGCTCTCGCCCACGCCGACGTCCTCGCCCGCGGGGCCGTCCGACGTGCGGAACTCTCGGTGCAGCCCCCCGAGCGGCTGCGACGGCTGCGCACACACGCGCGCAGGGTGCGACGGGCCCGGTCGCAGGCGGAGACCGTGTACAAGGAGCAGCGTGCCCGCCGCCTCACCGGTCGCTCCCGGACGGTGGACACGCTGGAGCTGAGGGTGGCGCGCACGGCGTTCGCGGCGGCCTTCGACGAGGCCCTGCGGCAGGAGCTCCGCGACAGAGGGCTGCCGGACGGCACGCCGCAGGCGCCGGAGAGCGGCCTCGCCCAGTGGGCCTGGGACCGGAAGGCGGCAGGCGGTGAACTGCCGGCACCGGTGCGTAAACTGCGGGAATACGACGCCTTCGTCCAGGCCCTCCTGCGCGACGCCCGGGAGGAGGAGAACCCGTACCTCCCGCACGACGCGGTGGCCGAACGGTGGAGCCGCCACGCCCGCGCCGCGCTGGCCTGGGGCCGCTACGCCATCGGCAGGGCCGAACGGGACGCACTCGCCTGCTCCCTCTCCGCGCGGCGCACTCGACTCGACGCTCTGGACGACGCCTACCAGGACACCGCGGTTCTCGCCGCCCGCTCACGCGAAGCCCTGCTCCGGGCCACGGACCTCCATGACCGGATGCGGGCCTGCGTCACCACGGGGCCCTTCGCGGAACTCATCGCGCAGTGCCGCGCCGCGGCTCTGGCGCGCTTCGCCGACGCCGAGCCCGAGGCGTGGCACGGCGTGCGTGAGCTGACCGTGAGGCACCAGGCGGATTGCCCCGACCAGGCCGACGGCTGCCCGCACTGTCACCGAGCTCTCGCCACCGTCCTCGCCGACGCCCTCCCTGCCGGCACGGACGAGGACGTCGACGGCGAGCACCCGACGGTGGCGGTTCCGGTCGACGAGGACCGCTACGCCCTGCTCGCCGACCTCCCCGACACCGCCGTCGTGGCCGTCGCCGACGCCGCCGTCGGTGACGAGTCCGCACTGTGCGGCTACGGCTGGGCCGCCGAGGACGGGACCACCGGACACGGCGACTCCCTGGCTTCGAGCAGCGGTGAGGCCGAAGTCATCGGTATCTGCGCTGCCGCCCTCAGCCTCCTCGAGTGCCACGAGGACGCACCCGTGGTCCTCCTGTGCGACAGCATCGAGGCGGTCGGCGTGGTCGACACGGCCCTGCGCTCCGCCGACCCGGCGGCCGTCCACCGCACCCTTCTCTTCCCGGAGAGCCGACAGCTGATGGACCGCCTGGTGCGCCACCGCCACCGCGTCCAGGTCCGCTGGCTGAAGGGCCACGCCGGACACGACCTCAACGAGACCGCCGACGCCTTCGCCCGCCTCGCCCTCCGCCGTGTCACCGGCCGGATCCTTCCCTCCACCGCCCGGAAGGAGGAGGCGCGGATCCTGCGCTCGCTCGGCTCCGATGCCGGCCCCCTCTCGGTCGCTGCCTGAGTTCACGCCGTCTGCGGACAACCCCACCACCGTGAGAACCGGTCTTCCTTGCCCGGACGAAAGTGAGCGATGCCCTTCATGACCCGTCCCCGTGGCGCGTTTTCCGCGACTTCCCTACTCACACGTACAAGGCATGGCGAGCAACTTCCTTACCAGGTATGCAAATTCGGAGAAAACACGGAGATGGGGGAGCGGCTGGGGATCCGTCCGGTCAAAGGCTCCGGCAACCCTTATGCCGCCGTCGCCAGGAACTGCTCGTACAACCAAGCCTTCGGCCGGTACGTCTTTACTCAGGCATGGATGAAAAGGATCCGCGAGGAGGCCGGGATGGTCGAGAAGTGCCGCGCGTTCTTCTGCGGGGAGTCACGCATGAAGACGGGGCCGTCACGTCGAAGGGTCAGTTTGGGGGGTGTTACGTGCCTGAGCAAGCCAGATGGGTGGGGTGGCGCACGCCGGGGCGATCGCCGGCGGAGGTGCGGACGGCACCTGCCGCAGTGGCGTGACGCGTGTATCCGGAGAGCGCCGCCCGAGCAGCAGTCCAATTGACGGACCCCTATCCCACTCGTATCCCCTGCACGGATAACCTTTGGCTGCAGGTCGGATTGATTGATGCGCCCGGGTGTCGCGGTGGGTGCCGCGATTGCTGCGGATGCATCGCCTTTAGTGAAGCTCTGGCCATGTCTTCCGGGTGGTCGTGCGATTGCTGCAAGGGGCGTTTGTGGGAACGGTGGGGGATGGGTGGGACGTCTCTGCGTGTTGTGCGCCGTCGGGTTGCCCCGGGCAGTGTCAGTAGAGAGTTACGCCTGAGGGGGCGTTCGGCAGTGGCCCGTTGAGTGGCGGGTTCAGGGTGACGTGGAAGACCGTTCCATGCCGGGGAATTTCACGAACAGGGCATTGGAACATCTCTTTTGGGGGCAGAGTGGACCATTCTTATCAGGCGTGGCAGGACGTGCTGGCCGAGGAGTTCTTCGGACGGCAGCACGCCGGCCACCCGACGCTGTTCTACGTCGACGACGACGTGGAGCAGGAGCTCAGGCACGGATACGGCCTGGAGGAGCCCCTAGCCCGGTGCGTGGGCAGGTTCCTGCGGCTGGGGACCGCGGAACCGTACGGTGCGCTGGAGGACTACCGCTGGCGCAGGCGGCAGCAGGACAAGGACGGCGTGCCCGCCTTCCTGCCGCTACTGGCCTGTTCGGTGATGGCCGCGTCCCGGATGGTGAACGACCGGAACCACCGGGCCACCGCCTACCACGCCCGCTTCTCCGAGCTGCTGACCGGCGACGGGAAGCAACTGGGCAGCCACCACTACGAGCCTGTCTCCCGCATGTGGCAGGTGCTGGCCTCCTGGCAGCACAGCCAGAAGGGCGCGCGAGGCCTCTGCACCCTTCCCGCCCCCGCCGACCTGCCCTCCAACCGCAGCATGATCGGGTTCGCCCAGTCCCAGGCGCTCCTCAGCGGCGCGGACCGGTCCTTCATGCCGAAGTTCTTCCGGTCCCTGCGGGAGCACGGCACGACCTGGCCCCTGCCGGGGGAGACGCTGCTGGCCCAGATCGAGATCCGGGGTATGGAGCGGCACTTCTCCAAGGGCTTCCGCAACGCGCTGCAGGAGGAGGAGTTCCGGCCCTTCCTCGCCAAGTTGATCGGCAACTACGCCGCTTCCTGGGACGGTTCGGACGAGCTGGTGCCCACCGGTGTCACCCGGGCCGAACTCCTGGTGCGGCTGGACGCGGGGCGTCTCGGCTGGGTGGCGCGCCTGCGGACCCCGGAGCGGAAGAAGCGCATCGAGCTCAAGGGCGGCGTCGCCCTCGAGCAGCTCGGCGACACCGTCTACTACGAGGTGACGGGTCTGCCCGCCCCGAGTGCGGACACCCTCACCAGGGGCATCCGCCGCGACGGAGACAACCTGGTGCTCAGCCGTCCCTCCTCTTCCGTCCTGGTGCTCGCACGGGACGACGTGCTCGGCGTCTGGGCCGGCACCGACGGCTTCCGACCGGGAGAGGCACACGTGGTGCTCGCCGCCCCGACCGCACAGCGGGACGTGCAGCGACTGCTGGACAAGGCCGCGACCGCGGGCCGGAGCGCCGACACCAGCAAGCTGGCCTGGGTGCCGCAGGGCTGGTCCCTGCACAAACCCGTCACCTTCGACGACGCGGTCACCCTGCGCCGGGCGCTGAAGGAGGTCCAGGGCGCGGTCGGCCTCCTGCAGCCCCCGGCGCAGTTCAAGCTCCGCCTCGAGGGCGGACTGAAGCTCGCGCCCGTGCTCGATCCCCACTTGTACCTGCGGGGAGGCGAGCCCCAGGTGGTCCTCCCGGACGCCACGGAGGGCACGGGAACCCTCCTGGTCGACGGGAAGGAACGGCCCGAGCTCAAGAAGGCGATCGCCGCGGGCCGTCCCGTCCCCCTGGCCGTGCTCCGGCTGGAGCCGGGCCGCCACACGGTGAGCTACGCAGGCGTGGAGATCGGCTTCGCCACCGCGGACCAGGCCGTCGTCGAGCCGAAGATGACCAAGGTCTGCGGCTTCACCGTCGTGGACGGCAAGGCCTCGGAGTCGCCCTCCCTCCTCGTCGAGCAGAGCCTGTCGACCGGCGTCACCGGCGCCGACTGCACGAACGCCACCGCTCAGGACGCGGCAGCCGTCATGGAGCTGTGCCGTCGGGACGCGGACGAGGTGCTGTTCGCGGCGGCCGACGGACGGCTGTGGACGTTGGATGCCCCGGAGCAACCGGACTGGTGGACGGAACACCTCCCCGACACCCCCGCCCCGCTCCGCTTCGAGGCCGACTTCCACGGCATCGGCGGCTGGCTCCTGGAGCGCCGGAGCGGACGCTGGAAGGGCCGCCCGGTGAACCCCGGAACGCCGAAGCCGAAGAGCACCGGCAACCCGCGGGCCTGGGCCCGCGCCGTCCTCAACGCCCAGCAGGCGTCCGTCGAGCCCTCGTGGGCCGCGTACGTGCAGACAGCGAAGGAGCTGGACCGATGAGCAGCAACGAGTTCGGTGGGATCCTCCTGCGCTGGCTGAGCGAGAGCCGCAGCGGCAAGGCGTCCGCACTGCGCGACGGGGTCCGCAGCCAGGCCCAGGCATGGGGCCTGGCGCTGAAGGAGTACGCCGACTGGGACTGGATGCGCAAGGCCGCCGCCCTCGGCTTCATCGACGTGGACCTGCGCGCCGACCGCTGGTCGGTGGCTCCGCCGGTACTGACCCGGCTGCCCCACGCCGACGGCCTTGCGCTGCTGACCGGCGCGCGCACCGCGCGGACCAGCACGCGTGTCGAGGAGGCGGCACAGGAGTGGATGGAGCTGATCACCGTCCCCCACCGGCCGGAGACCGGTGAGGCGCCGCTGCCCGACACCCTCCTGTTCCAGTACGAGGACCCGCGGACCCTCCAGGAAGCCGCGGAGTTCCTCGGGGCCCGCCATGTGCCCTGCGCCGCCTTGCAGTTGATGGAGCTTCTTCCGCAGGCAGCGCCGGGCGCCGAGTCCGCACCGCCCGGTGGGAGCACCGCCAACACGCTGGAGAAGTACGAGCTGCGCCTCCAGCGGTTCGTCCCCGTGGCGAGGGACGACGAGGACGGCCTGTACCGGTGGCGCGGAGCCGACTACGCACGCCTGACCCGGGTCCGCCGCAACGGCGTCTTCCACGCGGTGGAACGCGAGACGGGCATCTACCTGGAACTCGCCCGCCACCGCACCGGCGCGATGCGCTGGCGGCCGGAATCCGGCCAGGGCCGGGCCGGCGTCGGCCGGCTCTTCGTCGACCGGTACGCGCCCCTGCCCGCCCTGCACGAGCGCGCGGCCGTCCTGTGCAGCGGTTTCCCGCCCTCGGTGGGCAAGCAGGCGCAGACCCGCGCGTACGACAACGTGCCGAGGGCGCTCGCCGAGGCGATCGCGGCCTCGCTGTGTCAGAACCTGGAGACCATGGCGCGACCGGTGGCGGCCACCGGCGGGAGGACCAAGTGAGTGCGGGACAGCAGACAGCGGCGATGACGGACACCGATGTCCAGGACGTCATGGGCACGTTCGACGACCTGCGCAGCGCACTCTTCCGCTACTACGACACCCCGTTCAGCGTCGACGACCGTTCCGTCATGGAGGAACGACGCAACCTCCTGGACCGGGACAACGGGGCCTGGCGCGACCCGCTGATCGAGCTGCGCCCGCAGTACGCCTCCCGGGGCGTCGGCATCGCGGAGTCCTTCGCCGAAGCAGGGGCGCACCCCGATGCGGCCGAGTTCGCCCGCTTCACCCTCCCCGACGGCGTGACCAGCCTCTACCAGCACCAGCACGACGCCCTGGTCGCCGCCTGCGCGGGCAAGGACTTCGTGGTCACCGCGGGCACCGGTTCCGGCAAGACGGAGTCCTTCCTGCTGCCGGTCCTCGCCGACCTGGTCGCCGAGTCCGCCCACTGGCAGGGCACCCGTGCGGTGCAGCGGGAATGGTGGCAGGCAGACGGCGACTACATGCCCAGCCGACAGAGCGAGCACGGGCACCCCGCTGCCGTGCGCGTGCTGATCCTCTACCCCACCAACGCCCTCGCCGACGACCAACTGGTCCGGCTCCGGAAGTCGCTGGACAGCCGCGAGGCCCACGCATGGCTGGACCGCAAGCGCAACGGACACCGCTTCTACTTCGGCCGCTACACCGGAGCCACCCCCGTCTCCGGCAGCCGCGATTCCGAGCCGGCGAACTTCCGGCTCCGGCAGTACTTGCGGGAGGTCCAGGAACGGCAGCGCAAGGCCGACGAGAAGCTCGACGAGGAGCTGCGGCCCTTCATCCCGCGCCTCGGCGGAGCGGAGATGCACGCCCGCTGGGACATGCAGGCCGCGCCGCCGGACATCATGGTCACCAACTACTCGATGCTGAACATCATGCTGCTCCGCAAGCAGGAGGAGCACATCTTCAGCGCCACGAGGAAGTGGCTGGAGGAGACCCCCGGCGCCCGTTTCACCCTGATCCTCGACGAGCTCCACATGTACCGTGGCACGGCCGGCACCGAGGTGGCCTACCTGCTGCGCAACCTCCGCCACCGCCTCGGCCTCGACAAGAACCCCGAGAAGCTGCGTGTGCTCGCCGCCTCCGCTTCCCTGGAGGCCGGCCGGGACGATGATTTCCTCGACGGGTTCTTCGCCCTGCCCGGCTCCCGGCGCGTAATCATCCCCGGAAAGGCGAAGGAGATCCGAGGCGGGGGCGACCTGGCCGCCCACACCGAACGCCTCGCGCAGGCCGCGACGGTCCCCGTCGCCCAGGACGAAGCCGTCGCCCTGGCCCGGGAGACCGGCCTCGGCCCGGCGCTCCAGCGCGCACTCACCCCCGGCGGCAAGCCCCGTGCCCTGCCCGCCCCCGAACTGGCGAAGAACCTCTTCCCGGACGCCCACGAGCAACAGCGCCAGGACGCCCTCCACGGCGTGCTGCGCGTACTCGGCTCCGCCCAGGACCCCGAACTCCCCCAGCTCCGCGCGCACTTCTTCTTCCGGAACATCGAAGGCATCTGGGCCTGCTCCGACCCGAACTGCCCCCACATCTCCGTGGAACACGGCCCCGAACGCCGGGTCGGCCGGCTCTTCGCCGAACCCACCTCCCGCTGTACCTGCGGCGCCCGCGTCCTGGAGCTCCTCTCCTGCCAGGCCTGCGGCGACCTCATGCTCGGCGGGTACGCCAGCCCCAAGGACACCCAGCAGCGCAGGTTCACCGGTGCCCTCCACACCGACTTCCCGGATCTGGACCTGCTCCCCGACGAGGCCAGCGGCGCACCCACGGCGGCGAACTACGTCGTGTACTGGCCGCGCACCAAGGGCCTCGGCCTCGACGATCCCGGCTGGCACGCGGGCCTGTCCGACGGCGGGCCGCAGGTCGGGTTCGAGTTCCGCCGCAGCGCCTACCAGCCCGCCACCGGCCGCCTGGAGAACCGGGACGTCCAGCACACCGGCTGGTCGTTCCACATCTCCGTACCCCTGGACAAGGAGGGCAAGAAGCCGGCCCACGACCCGGCCCGGCTCCAGGCCTTCCCCACCCGCTGCCCCGCCTGCGGCGACGACTGGGAGATCAAGTACGACAGGGACGGCCGTTTCATCCCGCTGGAATCCCCCGACAGGCTGCGCAATGCGCCGGTCCGGCGGATGCGCACCGGTTTCTACAAGATCAACCAGGTGCTGGTGACCGAAGCCCTCGGCCACCTTCCCGACGGCCGACGCAAGGCGATCGCCTTCTCCGACAGCCGTGACGACGCCTCCGAGCTCGCCAGTGGTCTTGCCCTCCGCCACCACCAGGACCTTCTCCGCCTGCTCAGCGCCCAGGCTGTCGAGAACCAGGGGGATCCGTTCGGAGACCTTCAGCTGGTGAAGGCCCACTACGCCGGGGAAGCCGTCGATCGTGCCGGCGCCCGTGCCGCCATGGAACGGCTGCGGGACCGCAACCCGGCGGACTGGGGGCGCCTGAAGGCGATCCTCGCCGATGACCTCGACGCGGAGCCGGACCTCCTGCCCGACCTGGAGCGGAAGTTCTCCGAACTGCCCTCCCTGGACGACCTCGCCTCCGACCTCGAAGGCATGCTGCTGACGTACGGCACCAACCCCGCCGGTCCCGCGGCCTCGCTCCAGCAGACCTCGGCCGGACAGCCCTGGACCGCGCTCTACAACTGGGAGCGGGACCGGGAAGCGGTGGTGGACACCCAGGCACAGGAGGAACTCCTCAACCGCATCCGCTCCCGCCTCCGCCTCGAGACCATCGGAAGCCTCTTCTCCGGCGGCGGCCGTGACTTCGAATCGCTCGGACTCGGCTGGCTCTGCCTGCGCGACGACCGCTCGCCCCTGGAGACCGGCCCGGACAGCGACCAGGCCGTGGCGCGTGCCAGTCTGCGGATCCTCGGCCTGATGCGGCGCTTCACCCGGATACGTGCCTCTCTGCAGGGGCCGCCCGCACCTCTGAAGCGTTTCTGGAAGCAGATCGCCGAACGCCAGGGCACCGATGTGCGGACGATCGAGGACCGGGTGCTCGGCGCCTGGAAGGACGCCGTGGTCGACTACGTCATCAAACCGGAGAAAGTGGCGCTCCGTCCCGGCGAGAACAAGACCTGGACGTGCCGTTCCTGCCACCGGCCGCACCTTCACCCGGGCGCGGGGCTGTGCACCAAGTGCCTGACCCCGCTGCCCACCGTGCCCGAGCAGTACAGCGGAGTCCTCGAGGACGACTACTACGCGTGGAAGGCCGCCCACCGCACCGGTGACTTCCCCCTGCGCACCGCGGAGCTGACCGGCCAGACGGACCGGCTGGAGGCCCAGCGCCGGCAGAGCCTCTTCCAGGACGTCTTCCTCGGCGATGACGACGTTCCGCAGGCGGACGGCTTGGAACTGCTCTCCGTGACCACGACCATGGAGGCCGGTGTCGACATCGGCCCCCTCAACACCGTGATCATGGCCAACATGCCGCCCACCCGCTTCAACTACCAGCAGCGGGTGGGGCGCGCAGGTCGACGCAACAGCCCGGTCGCCGTGGCCCTCACCGTCTGCCGCGGCCGCAGTCATGACGAGCACTACTTCGCCCGCCCGGAAGCCATCACCAACGACCCGACCCCGCCGCCCTACCTGGTCCTCGGCATGGTCTCCGTCTTCCGGCGGGTCCTGCTGGGAGAGGTCCTGCGCCAGGCCTTCGAGCCCCTGCAGCCGGAGGACCGTCGGAAGGGGCCGGACATGACGACCAATGTGCACGGACAGTTCGGCCTCGCTGCCGACTGGCCGACGCATCGCGGTGCAGTCCGCCGCTGGATCGCCGAGCACCCGGACCGCGTCAGAGCCGCTGCCACCGCCTTCCAGGCCGGAACACCGGAGAGCATCGCCGCCATCGACCCGGTGGCCGCCGTCGACGAACTCCTCGACCAGGTCGACGAGGTGGCAGCCCGGACGGTCGGCCACCCCGACCTCAGCCAGCGTCTGGCAGAGGCGGGTCTCCTGCCCATGTTCGGCTTCCCGACCCGCTCCCGCCTCCTCTACCGGAGCATTCCGCAGAAAACCTTCCCCTGGCCGCCGGCCGACTCCGTCAACCGTGACCTGGCCGTCGCTCTCAGCAAGTTCGCACCGGGCAGCGAAACCCCGCAGGACGGCCGTCTGCTCCGCTCCAACGGAGTGGTCTCCCTCGTACCGAGCGGACGAGGAGTACAGGCCGCCGAAGAACCTTTCGGACCGGAACAGTTGGTCGCCATGTGCCGGATCTGCTCCCATGTGGACCCGCAGGCCGTCGTCGACCCGGAAACCGGGAGCGCCGGCACCTGCCCCGCCTGCGGTGCCGAGAGCAAGTACTACAAGGCCGTCCCCTTCCGGGAACCCGCGGGCTTCCGGGCCGCCCGTGAAGCACGGGACTACGACGGCTACCGGGAACTCGGCTCCAACGCCACCAGCGCACGAACCGCCACCGACCTGGAGAAGACCGCCCCGCGCATCCACCGTGCCGCCGACGACTGGATGGTCGTCCATACCGGCAGCGGCGACCGCTACATCGTCAACACCAACGCCGGAAAGCTCTTCCGGTTCACCAAGAACACCGGCCCGTGGCGCGGATACCTCGCCTTGGACAATCCCAAGGCGGAAGCCGACTTGGAGATCGCCCTCGGCGCCACCCAGCACACCGACATGCTCTTCGTCGGGGCCAAGGGCGCCCTCGACACGAACCGGGGCCTGCGCTTCGACATCTCGAAGTCCCAGCAGATCGACGGCTTCCCCGAGGCCTACCACGGTCGGCGCGCCGCCTGGTACTCGCTGGCAGCCCTGCTGCGCCGCGCCGCCGCCCCGCACCTGGACGTGCAGCCGGAGGAACTCCTCAGCGGCATCCACGGCTCGGACGCCCCGGTGGCCGCTCCCGTCATGGCCTACCTGGCGGACAGCCTCGACAACGGCGCTGGCTTCAGCACCCACCTCGGCTCGGAGGAACACATCGAGGAGTTCCTCCGAGCGGTCGACCACTACGTGCACGACCTGGAGGCCGACCACCACGCGCGGAACTGCCGCAGCTCCTGCTACGCCTGCCTGCGCGACTACTCCAACATGCGCCTCCACCCGCTGTACGACTGGCGGCTCGCCCGTGACCTGACCGACGCCCTGCGCGGCCGGAAACTGCGGATCGACCCGGACGAGCACGCCGTCCTGCTGAAGGGATGGGCGGACGAGGAGCCCGACGTCAGCCTGAAGGAGACCGCCGCCGGACCGGTGGCGCTCTTCACCTCGGACTTCACCGGCGAGCCCGTCGCGGTCGCCGTCAAGCATCCGCTGGAGTCCGCCACCGACAAATGCGGGAACGACCGGCTCCAGGCCCTGCGGCACGAGGTTCGTGCCGGTGGTCTCGCCACCAGGATCGCCTTCGCCGACTCCTACAGCCTGGACCGGACCCCTGCCGCGGTGATCGAGCAGGTGCACATCTTCGCGGAGGAGCTCTGATGACGGCAGGAATCCCGCTGGGAGCGGGCCAGGACGAGCAGGCCCGCCTGGAGGAGCTGCGGCAGCGCGAGATCGCCCGCCGCCTCGCCCTCCGCCAGGCCCGCGCCCAGGGCCGGACTGTTGGGAAAGCTCCGCAGGTCGCGGAAGCCGCCGGCAGCCCTGCTCCGGTCGTTCCGCCGCAGAAGCAACCGGAGCCGGACCCGGTTGTGCCCCAGCCGGTCCCCGAGGGATTCACCGACCGGGAGACCTGGGAGCGCGCCCGTTCCTTCGCCGAGCTCATGCTGCCTGACGCATTGAGGGCGGAGACCGGAACGCTTTCCGCACAGCAGCTGGCGCGGGCCGCGGCCGATGTGGCGTCCCGGCAGGACGACCCGGTCACGGGCGTCTCCCTGCTCGTCATGGCACAGGACCACGGGCTGGACGTCTTCAACGGCCGGTTCGACGAACGCGCCCGCGCCCTGCTGGAGGACAAGCCGCTGCCGCTCCTGGGTGAGCCGGGCAGCATGTGGCAGATCTACCAGGACGACCGTCGCCTGACGGAGACCAACCTGTCGGCCCCTCGGCAGAGGGCGCTCCTGGCGAAGCTTCCCCGACCGCTTCTCGACGACTACATCGACGAGGAGTGGATCGGCGCGGTCCCCGAGCGCGACGGCACCTCCCGTGCCGCCTACTTCCGCGCCCGCCTGGACCCGGCGTCCCTCACCGACGAAGAGATGGACCTGTTGGGCTGGCCGCTGGAACGGGAGCGCCGGGAGGCCGGCCCGGGAACGGAACCCGGCCGTGACTGGCCGGAGGACTGGCGTCTGCTGGTGAGACTGCAGGCCGACGACGCCAAGGCCATCGCCGAGGAGTGGACCGACCTCCTGCCGCCGACACAAAAGCTCCTCGACGCCCTGCGCGAGGTGCGGCGGACCGGAGAGGTCCCGGACGACCTCGTCGCCGACGAGCGGCTGTGGACCCTCCTGGAGCGGATCCACCCCGGCGTGCGCAGCCCGAGCAACAAGAGGTTCAACGGCTGGATCGGCGTGCGGACCCTGATCAGGGCCGTGCGGCAGATGCACCGTGCCCTCCTCCACGGCGACGACGAGACGGCGGAACAGCGGAGGAGGGCGGCGCTCACCATGGCCGTGAGGCTCCGGCACCATTCGCAGCCGGTTCGCTGGGAGGCCCAGAACGTCCAGGCCTACCTGCGCGCCGGCCAGGAGGTCACGGAATCCCTCGAATTCTTGGAGCAGGACGCCGAAGGCCGTCCCCCGGTGCGGGACCAGCTCGGCGGAGGTGCCGTGGCCACGCTGCGGAAGAACCGGAGCTTCCTGGAGGACCGACCTCGCGGAGAACGCGACCAGCCGCTCAACCCGTATATGGTGCTCGGCGTGCCCGATGGGGCGGGCGACTGGAAGAAGGCCTGGCGAGCCCTGAGGAAGGAGCTCGACGACAGTGGCCGCGTCCGGATCAACCGCGCCAAGGACATGATCGAGAAGGCCGAGCGCGAGCAGCAGGAAGTACCCCGGTTCGCCGTCCCGCTCGTCCCGCACCGCTGGGAGGACCCCACCGGCACGAGCCACCGGCTGGAACTCCCGCCCGAGCCTCTGCAGAGGCTCACCGAGCCGCCCACGGACAGCGACCGCGCGTGGTCCCGCACGGAGGCGGCCCGAGAAATAATCACCAGGGCGACGGAACGCCTTTCCCCGGCTGCCGAAGACACCGCAGCCCTTGAAGACCCAGAGAGCAGCACATCGTGAGCAACGGAGCCGGTAAAGGCGACAGCGGTTCTGGCCACCGCGACGGATCCCGACAGAAACAGGGACGTGGGCCGAACAACGGAAGCGTGCGGAATCGTGGTGAGCGCAGGGCGGCTGAAACAGCGCCCTGGCGGTTCACCGAGAGCCACCTGCCCGAGTTCACCCCGGGGGCCCTGGACGCCGCCGCGATCCTGAAGTCGGTCAACGAGACACTCCTGCCCGTGGTGGAGAAGGAGTTGGAAGAGGCGACGGAGAAACTGGGCGCAGTTCTGGCCGACAAGGAGACCGAGGCCGATCTGGTCTCCGCCTTCAGGGCTGAGCTGATGCGCCGAGTGCTTCCCCAGTTCACCGAAGCAGTGCGCAAGGGTGTGCTGGAGAGTATCCGCACGCGCCAGATGCACTTGGCCCAGCTGGCCGTCCTGCACCGGCAGGCGCTGGACGCGAAGGCTTTGAAGGTGGTGCTGGCCCGCCTCGACCACGAGGCGGCGAAGGCGGGCCTGCAGATCGTCGGTGACACCGGCGATCAGTCGCTGTTCAACGTCGTGGAGGACCAGCCCGGCGTGATGAAGAAGGGCCCGGTCACCCTGGAACTTGTCGCGCCGGCCTACGTCGACAAGGAGTCCGGGAAGCTCGTCGAACGTGGCTGGCTGCGAGCAATCGCGGAGGCACCGTCCCCCAAGCCTTCGCCCGGGCCCAGCAAGATGAAACCGGGGCAGAAACGCAGGGCGAACCATGCAGAAGTGAATAAGAACAAGCCGGAGAAGGAGGCTCCTGTCCGGCAGGAGAGGAAGAAGCCACACCGGGGGCAGGAACCCGAAAAACAGCAGCACAGAGGCGATGGGCGGCGAAACGGCGGGTCACGTCCCCGCTCTGGAGGTAACAGGGGCCGCCAGATGAAGCAAAGGGGAACGCGATGACCTTCGGTATCGACTTCGGGACCAGCAACTCCGTGGTGGCCCACTGGAATGGACACACCACCGAAGTGCTGCCGGTCGACAGCGACAACGTGCCCGCCCAGTGGCAGATGTCGGAGTTCGAGCAGCTCTTCCCCTCCGTGCTGTCCGTCCGCGACCTCCAGCGCACCCTCTGCTTCGGCTGGGAGGCGAAGACCGGCACCAGTGAGCCGCTCGACGCCGTGAAGCGCATGCTCGGCACCCGCTCCGGTGCCGAGAAGGACGGTGACATCGACGGCCTCGAGGTCGCAGCACAGCTCGAGGAGCACCATGCCTGGGTCGGCTCGGAGAAGTTCCACAGCACGGTCGCGGCCGCCTCCCTCTTCAGCCGGATGAAGGAAGGCGTCTCCGCCCAGCTGCTCGACCTCTCCGATGCGGTCGTCACCGTCCCCGCCAAGGCCACGGGCGGTGCCCGCTACCGCACCCGTGCCGCGGCAGCGCTCGGCGGTGTGAAGGTTCGGGCCTTGCTCAACGAGCCCACCGCGGCTGCGATCTCGTACGTTCGCGACGTCCCGATCCCCGGCCGTTTCCTCGTCTTCGACTGGGGTGGCGGCACCATCGACGTCACCGTCCTCGAGTACGACGACGGTCTCTTCGAGGAGCAGACTTCCCGCGGCATCACCGCCCTCGGAGGCCTGGAGTTCGACAACGCACTGGCCCAGCTGATCCAGCAGAAGATCGGCCTGACCGCGGACCGGCTGACCAAGGCCGAACGACGCCGGTGGCGCCGGTCGGTCGAGCTGACGAAGATCGCCCTGTCGTCCGTGCCGATGGACGGCGCGCTCTACTTCGACCTCCCGGTCGGCCTCGCCCCCTCGATCTCGAAGCGTGAGGTCAGGATCACCGCGGCCGAGTACACCGAGGCGATCACCCCGCTCATCACCCGCGCACTGGAGGCGGTCCAGCAGGCTCTGGAAGACCTGGCCATCACCTCGGACGACATCGACTCCGTCCTGATGATCGGCGGCACCTCGCAGATCCCCCAGGTGCGTCACGCCCTGGGCGAACTCCTCGGCCACGACCGCATCGTCGACAGCGGCCTGTGCCGGCCCATGACCGCCGTCGCCCGAGGCGCGGCCGTCTACGCGGCCTCCCTCGACGGCGAACTCGGCGACGACAGCGACTTCTCCCTGGTGACCAGCTATGACCTGGGAACGGCCGTGAGCGCGGGCGAACAGAAGGGCTTCCGCGCCATCATCCGACGCAACGCCACGCTCCCCGCGGAGGGTTCGGCCAACTTCTACCCGGACACGCCGGGCGCCTCATTCGTGCGCGTGCCGGTGATCGAGGGCGAGGTCGGTTACCCGGCGGACAGCGACCGTGCCTTCCCCCTGGCCAACATCGAGGTACATCTTCCGACCCGGGAACAGGACATCCGCCGGAACAAGATCGAGATCAAGTTCCGCTACAACGAGAGCGGCATCCTGCGCTTCACCGCCACCCACGCGGAGACCGGCGTGGTGCTTGCCGAGCGGGAGATTGACTCCTTCGGCCCCGACGGCACACCGCTGCAGCACGGCCTCGACGATGAGCTGACCCGCCTCTTGGCCCACACCGTCCGCCCGTTCGCCGACGGCTCCTCCAATGTCCGACACCTTTCGGCAGCCGAAACGGCCAACGCCCGCCCCGCACCGATCGACCTGTCCGTGCGCGTGGTGGAGGCCGACCCTGCGGTAACGGTCAACGGCGAGCCGCAGGGAGTGGTGACGGGGGGACTCTGACCCTCCTCCGGACTCGGGCGCGCAATCCCCGGGTGCGCCAGTGGCTCGCTCCACTGCTGCGGCAGGTGTCGGCAGCCGATGCCGCCAGCTCACGAGGAAGCGCCGCGGCCCCCTTCCACTCCCGGACGGGGGGAAGGGGGCCGCGATGTGTCGGGCGCTGGACGGTTCAGCGGGCCGCGGGGGCGGCGGAGGCCTCGTCCCGGCCGGGGGCGGCAGGAGCCTCGCCCTCGTCGAGCGCGACGTCCTTGGTCTCCTTGCCGATCAGCAGCGAGACCAGGGTCAGCAGCGCCATCGCGGAGAGGTAGACCCCGACCAGCCACGGCGAGCCGTCGCCGGCCTCCCACAGGGCCACCGCGATGAACGGGGCGACGGCCGCGCCGAGGATCGAGCTGACGTTGTACGAGATGCCGGAGCCGGTGTAGCGCACGCTCGTCGGGAAGAGCTCCGGCAGGAGCGCGCCCATCGGGCCGAAGGTCATGCCCATCAGCGTGAAGCCGAGCACCAGCCACAGCACCACGCCCAGTGTGCCCAGGCCGATCAGCGGCACCCACACCAGCCCGAAGACCAGGATCCCGGCGGTGACCCAGATCAGGGTGGTGCGACGGCCGTACTTGTCGGCGAGCGGGCCGGAGACCAGGGTGAACGCGGCGAAGAACAGCACCCCGAAGATCATCATCAGGACGAAGGTGGTGTAGCTGTACCCCAGGCCGGGCACGGCGGCGTCCTCCGGCGTACGGCCGTAGCTCAGCGAGAACGTGGTCATCAGGTAGAAGAGCACGTACGTCGCCAGCATGAAGAAGGTGCCGAGGACCAGCTGCTTCCAGTGGCTGCGGAAGACGGTGGCCAGCGGCAGCTTCCGCACCAGCCCGGCCTCCTGGGTCTTGGCGAAGACCGGCGCCTCCACCAGACGCATCCGCACCCACAGGCCGATCACGACCATGACGGCCGAGAACAGGAACGGGATGCGCCAGCCCCAGCTCAGGAAGGCCTCCGAGGGCTGCGACGGGTCGGCGCCCGCCGCGGACGGCAGCAGCGCGCCGATGATCAGGAAGAGGCCGTTGCCGATGATGAAGCCGAGCGGGGCGCCCAGCTGCGGGAACGTGCCGTAGAGGGCGCGCTTGTTCTTCGGGGCGTTCTCCGTGGCGACCAGCGCGGCGCCGCTCCACTCACCGCCCAGCGCGAAGCCCTGGGCGAGTCGCATCAGCACCAGCAGCGCGGTCGCGATCCAGCCGGCCTGCTCGTAGGTGGGCAGCACGCCGATGAGGAACGTGGCGATGCCCATGGTGAGGAGCGAGGCCACCAGCGTGCCCTTGCGGCCGAGCCGGTCGCCGAGGTGTCCGAAGACGACGGCGCCGATCGGACGGGCGACCATGGCGGCGCCGAACACCGCGAAGGACGACAGCAGCGCGGTGGTCGGGTCGCTGTTCGGGAAGAAGAGCGTGGGGAAGACCAGGACGGCGGCGGTCGCGTAGATGTAGAAGTCGTAGAACTCGATCGTCGTGCCGATGAGGCTCGCGACGAGGACACGGGACCGCGAGTTGGCGGGCGCCGGGGCTGGGCTGGTGGCTGGTGCGGGCATTTCTCGGTCTTTCGCACGAGGGCGGAGAACAGACGCCGGCGGTGTACCGCCGACGGCCCGCCCGACAGCAGGCACCTTCCCGGAGGAAAGCCGCATGTACGGTACAGGCAATTCAAGGTTCCCAGACATCTCACTCATCAGTCGACGCGTATCAAGATGTGGGACGAGTTCGAGGTGTCGAGCGCTGTGAGCGCACGCGGGCCGACCGTGGGCCGACCGCGGGAACGGGCTCCCGGAGGGCGAACGGCGAACGGCCTGCGGCACGGANNCGGGTCCGTGCCGCAGGCCGTCGTCAGGTCGCCGGACCGGACCGCCGCCGGGTCGCGGCGGTACCGGAAGGGCTGACTCAGTCGTCGCGCGCCTCGGCCTCCACCGGCTTCGGGATCATGAAGGACGTCGCGAAGGCGGCGGCCAGGATGACCACTCCGGCGATCATGCCGGCGGTGTAGTCGGCGGGCGACGTGGGGTCGTCCGGCAGGGCCGCGGTCTTGACCGCGTACAGCACCGCGAAGCTGAGACCGGCACCGAGGTTGAACGCCCCCGCGTTCAGGCCGGGCAGGAAGCCCGGGTTCTCCTTGGGGGACAGGACGATGCCGAGCCCGTTGAGCACGATGTTCGCCACACCCGCGTAGGCGATGCCGACCAGGATCGAGGTCAGCAGCAGCAGGGCGCGGGACTGGGAGTCGACCGTGAGGATCATCAGGAGCACGCCCGCCACGGCCCCGATCAGCCCCAGCCGCAGGATGCGGCCGTACCCGAAGGTGGCGGCCAGCCGGCCGGCGAGGGGCCCCATGGCCAGACCGGCCAGGGCGTACGGGGTGAGGGTCCACCACGCGGACTGCTCGGCGCCCATGCCGAGCCCGGCGTTCCCGTCCTGGGCGAGTGCCGGGATCAGTCCGTTCATGACGGCGAACACGCCCGTCATGGTGAGCAGGGTGGTCAGCAGGGTCGCCCAGGTCGAGCGCTGCTTCAGGTGCCGGGTGGCGACCAGCGGGTGCGTGCTGCGGTCCTCGGTCCGCCAGAACAGGACGAAGGCGATCGCGCCGACGACGAGGAGGACGGCGACGAGGGGCCAGTTCGCGTCGGCGAGCTTGCCGGCCTCGTTCAGCGCGGTGAGCAGCGCACCGACGGACACGACGAGGAGCGCGACGCCCGGCCAGTCCATCCGGTCCGCGGCGGGAGCCTTGGTCTCGGGGGTCAGGGTGGCGACCATCACGGTGGCGAGGACCGCCACGACGGCCATCGTCCAGAAGACCGAGCGGAAGCCGTAGTTGTCGGCGAGGTAGCCCCCGGCGAGGGCGTCGACACCGGCGATGCCGCCGTTGACGGCGGTGATCACGCCCAGGAGGGTGCCGTACTTCTTCGGTTCGGTCACCTCCTGCCGCAGCATGATCAGGCAGAGGGGGACGACCGGGCCGGACACGCCCTGGATGATGCGGCCGACGAACAGCACGGGCACGCTCGGCGCCAGTGCGGCGACGACGCAGCCGACGGCCATCAGGGCCAGCATGCCCGCCAGGACCTTGCGCCGACCGATGACGTCGCCCAGCCGCGGCAGGAAGAGCGAGAACAGGGCCGCCGAGGTGAAGAACGCGGTCTGGGTGAGCCCGATCTCGGCCGAGCTGGCCCCGAAGCTCTCCTCGATGTTCTTCAGCGCGGGGCTGAGCATGCTCGCGTTGAGCTGGAAGGCGAAACAGGCCGCGAGCAGTGCGACCATCAGCACGCCCACCCGGGTCGTGCGGCGGCCCGATGCCTCGCCGGGCCGGTTCACGGTGGTGGGTGCGCTCATGCCTCGACGTCGCCGATCCGCTCGAGGGCGTCCACCACGAGGTCCCAGAACCGCTCGCGGTCGAGCTCGACCGCGACCTGGGTGTGGCAGTCGGCCGGGGCCGGGGCACGGAAGTCCGTCACGGTCATGCCCAGGGTCAGGCCGCCGGTGAGCTCGACGTCCACGGGAGCCTTGCGCACCGTCATGACGGAGGGGTCGATCACGTACGCGACCGCGCACGGGTCGTGCACGGGCGGGTGCTCGAAGCCCTGCGCCTCCTTGTAGGTGGCGCCGAAGAAGTCCAGCAGTTCGCCGACGAACTTGGCGGGCTTGGTGCCGACCGCGGCGATCTTCTCGGCGACCTCGGGCGTCGCGAGGGCCTGGTGGGTCAGGTCGAGACCGACCATGGTGACCGGCCAGCTCTCGTTGAAGACGATGTGGGCGGCCTCGGGGTCGATGATGATGTTGAACTCGGCGACCGCGCTCCAGTTGCCCTCGTGGTAGCCGCCGCCCATCAGGACGACCTCGCGGACCCGCTCGACGATGCGGGGCTCCTTGCGCGCGGCGAGGGCGATGTTGGTCAGCCCCGCCGTCGGGACGATGGTGATCTCGCCGGGCTCGTGCGACATCACCGTGTCGATGATGAGGTCGACGGCGTGCCGGCGGTCCAGCTCCAGCGTCGGCTCGGGCAGCACCGGCCCGTCCAGACCGGTCTCGCCGTGGATGTCCGGTGCCGTCTCGATGGCCCGCACCAGCGGCCGCGGGCAGCCGGCGGCGAAGGGGACGCCGGTGATCCCGGCGATGCGCGCCACGGACAGGGCGTTGCGGGTCACCTTCTCCAGCGTCTGATTGCCGACCACGGTCGTGACGGCGACCAGTTCGATGTCGGGGTTGCCGTGTGCCAACAGCATCGCGATGGCGTCGTCGTGTCCGGGGTCACAGTCGAGAATTATTTTCTTGGCCATCGGAAGAGCCCCCTTGCTCTGGCGGGACGGTGGTGGTGGATCTCTGGAGCGCCGCGGGAGGGCTGCTGCCGGAGGACGGGCCGGCTCACCTGCCGGCGGTGGTGTCTGCGTCACCGGGAGCACGCCGGGGACACGGGACGGTCGGCTGTCACGACGACCGGGTGAACACTGCGCATCTCCCTGGAAACGCCTGGGAAATCGTTCTCCAGAAAAATTTCTCATTAATCCGCTGTTGTCAACGAGGAACAGGTCACAGTGCGATGTTGACAAGCCGGGGCTGCGTGGTTGACAGGTGATAACGTTTGCCGAAACATCCCGGGAGACAGCTTCCTTTGTGAGGGGCGATCGAGTCGAGGGAAGCGAAGTCGGACCGAGTGAAGGGGGCCTGACTGTGACTGAGGTCACACTGAAAGAGGTGGCTCGCGCGTCGGGCTGCTCCGTCGCCACGGTGTCCCGGGTGCTGGGCGGAACCCGCCCGGTCGGGCCCGAGATCGCCCTGAGGGTGAAGGAGGCGGCCGAGAGGCTCGGTTACCGGCCCAACCAGGTCGCACGCGCCCTGCGCAGCCGCTCCACCGGCACCATCGGCCTCGTCCTGCCGCAGATCACCAATCCCTTCTTCCCCTCCCTCGTAAGGGAGGTGGAGCACGCCCTGCACGCCGAGGGCCGCGCCCTGCTGCTCGCCGACTGCAACGACGACCCGACGACCGAGGCGGCCCGGATCACCGCCCTGCTGGACCGGCAGGTCGACGCCCTGCTGGTCATCCCCGTCGACGAGAAGCACAGCCGGGACGCGGTGGCGACGGCGGCGGCCCGCGTGCCGATGGTGCTGCTGGACCGCGGGTGCGGTACCGGCGTGGCCGACCTGGTCGCCACCGACAACGCCTCCGGAATGGCGCTCGTCCTGGAGCACCTGGCCGCCACCGGTCGCCGCCGTGTCTGCTTCGTGGGCGCGAGCGGGTGCGACACGGCGGCGGTCGAGCGGCTCGCCGCGTACGAGGCGGGGGCCGCTTCCCTGGACCCGGAGGCACCCGGCCGCGTCGAACTCGGCGACTTCTCGCTGGAATGGGGACGGGCCGCGGTGGACCGGATCCTGCCCTTCCGGCCGGACGCCGTCGTCTGCGCCAACGACCTCATCGCGGTCGGCGCGCTGCAACGGCTGCGGCAGCTCGGCGTGGACGTCCCGGGCGAGATAGCCGTCACCGGCTTCGACGACATCCCCATGGCGGGCCTCGCCGACCCGGCCCTGACCACCGTCCGTCAGCCCGTGCGCGAACTGGCCGCCGAAGCAGCACAGTTGCTCGGCAGCCGACTGGCCGGGCAGACGGACGGTCCACGACGGTCCGTCCGTCTCGCCCCCGAACTCGTCGTCCGCGCCTCCAGCGCACCCCGCGCCCCCTCGGCCCAGGACGCCGGCAGTACCCCCACCCCAGAGGAAGACCAGTGATCGCAGTCGTCGGAAGCCTCAACCTGGACCTCGTCGCACCGGTTCCCCACCATCCGGTGCCGGGCGAGACGGTCCTCGGCGGTGACATCGCCCAGCACCCCGGCGGCAAGGGCGCCAACCAGGCGGTCGCCGCCGCCCGGCTCGGCGGGAACGTCGCCTTCGTCGGCCGGGTCGGCGAGGACGACGCGGCCGACGTCATGCTCGGCGCCGTCCGGCAGGAGGGCGTGGACACCACGCACATCACCCGCACCCCGGACGTGGCCACCGGCCGCGCCCTGATCGCCGTCGACCCGGCGGGCGAGAACACCATCATCGTCAGCCCCGGCGCCAACGGCCGCCTGGGCGCCGCCGATTGCGAGGACGCCGCCGCCCTGCTGCGGCGGGCGGCCGTCACTGTCCTCCAGCAGGAGGTCCCGGACGAGGCCAACCACGCCGCCGCCCGGCTGGCCGGCGGCATCGTGCTGCACAACCCGGCCCCCGCCGTCGCCGGCGCCGTCCCCCCGCCCCACGTCGACGTGCTGGTCCCCAACCGCACGGAACTGGCGGCCCTCTCCGGCACGCGCGTGCCGGAGACGATCGAGGACGTCGTCGCCGCGGCCCGCAAACTGACCGGGGCCGGCGCGGTCATCGTCACGCTCGGCGGCGACGGGGTGCTCCTCCTCGAAGGCACCGCGCACCTGCACGTCCCGGCCTTCAGGGTCCGCCCCGTGGACACCACGGCCGCCGGCGACTCCTTCTGCGGAGCGCTCGCCGTCGCCCTCGCGGAGGGCCGCACCCTCGAGCAGTCCGCTCGCTGGGCCTGCGCCGCCGCGGCGATCAGCACCACGCGAGCGGGAGCCCAGCCCTCGCTCGCCCGTCGGGACGAGGTCGAGGCCTTCCTCGCCCGGCAGAGCTGAGCCACCGCCCCGCCCGGGTCCCGGGCGCCCCGATGGGGCAGGGGCCGGGCGGGACATGAGGGACATGAGGCGGTGAGTCCGCGCCGGAGCGCCAGGCACCCGCCCGGCGCCGGAACGGGCGCCGCGTGCCGCACGGGCGGGACGTGCGACCGCCGGTGGCGAAGGCCGCGGCCCGCGCCCCGCGCCCGCCGTGACGGGGGGATCACGCGGCCACGGGCCACGGGCCGCGCCCCACGGTCCGTACCCACCACGACCCGTGGCCCATCTCCATGACCCACGGGTCACGGCGCAGGCGCGCGGACACCGCGTGGCTCCGCCTCCTCGTTCCTCCTCGCACTCACCGCACGACAGGCGCCGCCCCACGCCGGGCCGCGCGTTCGATGGGGGTGAGGGAAGTCCGCTCGGCGGTCGCCGGCGGGCGCGTGCCGCAGGAGTACGTCCGCGCGGTCGAAGCCGCCACCGTGCCCCTGGCCGAACTGTTCGGCTATGCGACCCGGCTGCGCGGCCGCACCCGGGCCGCGGCACCTTCACCACCCGGGCGGCCGGCTACGCACCGGCACCGGCTTCGGAGCCGACGCGGTAGCCGGAACGGCGGCCCCTCCCGCACTCAGCCGGGAGGGGCCGCCACCGGCGGGTACCGGGAGCACGTCCGACCGTCGGCGTCGGTCGGGGCGCGCCCCGGGCGCCGGGATCAGGGGTAGGACACCACCTTCGACGGCACGGTCTCCGTGCCGGAGGTCGGCGATCCGGTGTCGTTGATGACGCACTCGTACTGCCCGTGACCGCTCAGCGAGACGACCAGCAGGTGGTGGAAGCGCACCCCGGGCCGGTTCGGGGCGGCGAAGCCGTGGTGCTGGACGATCGTCGGGTCGACGTTGTAGTAGCAGTAACTGCCCATGCCCCAGCCCTCGTGGGTGGTGACGTGGTCGCCGACCTTGTACGCGGCGTACCCCTTGAGGGAGCCGTTCTGGATGGCGGCCTGGTTCGGGGCGTCGTAGGCCTTCTCGTTCTGGAAGAAGACCGTGCGCCCGCGCTCCCCGTTCCACTGCACGTCGTACTTGTTGAAGTGCTCGACGAACAGGCCGGTGGCGAGGACGTCGTGGCCGTTGACCACGACGCCGTAGTCGCAGCGGTTGGTCTCCCAGCCCACGCCGTCGCCGTGGTCGGCGCGCCACACCCAGGTGTGGTCGATGATGGTGTGCCGGGCGTTGACCACCATGCTGGTGGTCGCCTTGCCGGGACCGGCCCCGCCGATCCGGATGAAGACGTCCTGGACGGTGATGGGGTTGGCGGCGTGGCTCCGGGAGGAGCCGCGCGGCCCGACCTCCAGCAGCACCGGGGAGTTGACCCTCCCGGCGTCGATCAGGAAGCCGGCCAGCCGTACGCCGTCGACGTCGGCGACCGTCAGGGCGGTGGCGCCGTTGTCGGGGATGAGGGTGGCGTAGCCGAGGCCCAGGACGACCGTGTTCGGCCGGTTCACCCGGATCGGCCGGTCGACGTGGTAGATGCCCGGCGTGAGCAGCAGGTTCAGGCCCTGCTCGAGCGCCTGGTTGAGGGTGGCCGCCGAGTCGCCGGGCCGCGCGACGTAGAAGCGGTCCAGCGGCAGCGAGGTGCCGCGCGGGGTGCCGTTGCCCCAGGTGACGCCCCGCGCATTGGTCCGCAGCGCGGGCAGGAAGACGCGGTACCGGTCGCCGTCGAGGTACAGGAAGGGCTTCTCGCGGGAGAGGGGCGTGGTGGCGAGCGTGGTGTACGGCGGGTCGGGGAAGCTCTGCGCGGGGGCGCCCTCGACGCCGGAGAAGACCATGTTCCACACGGCGTTGGTCCAGCCGCCGACCGAGCTGTCCCGGGTGTACCACTGCTGCTGCGAGTACGGGCCGACCGTGCCGTCGATCCGGCTGTCGGCGATGTAGCCGCCGCTCGCCCAACCGTAGCCCGCGGGGGCGAGGTTGAGTCCGCCGCGGATGTGCATCCGGCGGAAGGGGGCCGCCTGGGCGACCGCCCAGCGGTTGGTGCCGCTGACCGGGACCAGGGCCAGGTTCTCCGCCGAACGCCAGAAGTTCTGCGTGGCGTTGCCGTCGAACCAGCCGGCGTCGACCGTCACGTCGCCGTGGATGGTGGTGTCGTCGGGGGAGAGGCCGAGACCGGAGACGGACGTGTAGAAGCCGATCTGCGCGTTGAGCCCGTGGTAGGCGCCCGGCTTGAAGAGGAACTGGTAGCGGCCGGTGCCGAACTGCGCCGACTCCTGCCGGGCGAACACCTCGTCCAGCTTGGCCTGGATGCCCGGGGTGGACGGGTCGAAGACGATCACGTTGGGGCCGAGGTCGCCCCCGCCCTCCAGCAGGCGCGGCCCCTTGCGGCCCGCCGCGGGGGCGGCGGCGGCCACCGCCGGCAGACCGGCCAGGACGGGGGCGGCGGCCGCGGCGCCGAGCA
>NZ_MSGP01000198.1 GCF_002078235.1 Streptomyces viridosporus | reverse complement strand
AGCCCGGCCAGGGCGAGGGCCACGGGGACGGTGCCGTTGGCGTAGAAGGTGGGGACGTCGTGCCACGGCTTGGCGGTGTCGATCCGGCCCTCGCCCTGGCCGGGCTCACCGGGGGCGCCCTGGCGGGCCTGCTGCTGCGCCGCTCCCTCGCCGCACTCACCACGGCCGCGGTCGCCCTCGCGGGACTGTGGGCGGCCGTCCACGTGCTCCTCCCGCACCTGTGGCCCACGGTCACCAAGGTCAGCGGTCTGCGCACCGGGCCGTCGGGCAGCGGCATCGTCGTCGACCAGGGCGCCCTGACCGCCGACGGCGACCGCCTGCCCTCCCTCTGCGGCGATCACGCACCGCAGGACTGCCACACGGCGCCGATCGACCCGGACGTCGTCGGCTTCTACCGCGACCTCCACCCGGCCGCGCACCACTGGCCGCTGCACCTGACGGCCTCCGGCGTGCTGCTCGTCGTCGCCGCGCTGCTGGCCCTGGCGGCGTTCCGCGTGCTGCGCCTGCGCACCGCGGGGCCGGCCGGGAAGGACGGCCCGGCATGAGCGCCACCGCACCCGCGCGGACGTTCCGGACGGTGCTGCGGCTGCACCGCACGGCGCTGATCGTCTGGGGCGCGTCCGTCGCGGGCCTGATCGCCCGGCTGGTGTGGCTGGACGAGATCACCGTGGACGCGGTGCGGGCGGCGGAGGCGGAGTGCTCCCGCGGCCCGTGGGGCTGCGTGGACGTCATCGAGGCCCTCGACTTCAGCCGGCCGCTCGAGCACGTCGGCTTCCTCGTCCACCACGGCTTCCTCGCCGTGGCCGCCTTCGCCGGCGGCGCGCTGATCGGGCGCGAGCTGGAGTCCGGCACCGCCAGGCTGGCCTGGACCCAGGGCATCACCCCGGTCCGCTGGCTGGCGGCCAAGCTGCTCGTGCCCGCGCTGGTCCTCACCGCCGGCGGCACCGCCCTGGTCCTGGTGTTCCGCCGGGTCTGGGCGGCCAACGGGGACCTCCTCGTCATGGCCGACGGCTGGGCCTCCGCCGACGCCTTCGTGGCCCGCGGCCCGGCGACGGTGGCGTACGCGCTGTGCGCCCTCGCGGTCGGCACGCTCACCGCGCTCCTCCTGCGCCGCGCGCTGCCCGCCCTCGCCGTCTCCGTCACCGCGATGTGGCTGCTCGGCACCGTCCTGGAGCGCCACCGCGCCCGGCTGTGGCCGGCCGAGGCGCTCCCCGCGCACGAGGAGTTCGCGCTGCCGGACAGCGCGTGGCGGCTGGAAGCCGTCGGCACCGGCCACCACACCGCGTACCACCCCGCGTCCCATTTCTGGCCCCTGCACCTCGTCGAGACCGGCATCGTCCTCGCCGTCGCCGTCCTCGCCACGGTCACCGCCTTCGCGGTGCTGCGCCGCCGGACGGCCTGATCGGCGCCGTCCGCACGTCCCTTTCCGGTGCGGCCGTGCGTCCCTCCCCGGGGAGGGACGCACGGCCGCTCCCCGCGGGCCTCCCCCGCGGACCGCCTCCCGCTATCCGGGACGTCATGTCTTCGTAACCGGAGATTCAGACAGGCTTGCGACGCTCGGCCAATGCATCCCGCCGTGCCAGAACCTTCACCACCCCGACGGGGGAACGGGTGGAACGGGGAAGCCTCAGGGCCACCACCCTTCCCACCCGCGTTTTCCGACGCGCTCGTGATGCGGTCGGCGCGGAAGAATGGGTCCATGAGCCAGCAGAACGCCCAGGCACAGCAGGTACAGCACGCGCAGCCCTCCGTGGGCTCCATAGCCGCCCACCGCCCGCACACCGTGGCCGGGGTGGTCTCCGACCTGGAACCCGACATCGACGCCGATCTCGGCGGGTACGAGGAGTCCCCGCGGGACGGCCTCCAGCTGCCGCAGGGCCGCTTCCTCGACCGGGAACGCAGCTGGCTCGCGTTCAACGAACGCGTCCTGGAACTCGCCGAGGACCCCGAGACCCCGCTGCTGGAGCGGGCGAACTTCCTGGCGATCTTCGCCAGCAACCTGGACGAGTTCTTCATGGTCCGGGTGGCCGGTCTGAAGCGCCGCATCGCCACCGGTGTCGCCACCCGCTCCGCCTCCGGCCTCCAGCCGCGCGAGGTGCTGGAGATGATCTGGGCCCGCTCCCGCGAGCTGATGGCGCGGCACGCCGCCTGCTTCCACGAGGACGTCCTCCCCGCGCTGACGGACGCCGGCATCCACCTGGTCCGCTGGAGCGAGCTGACGGAGAAGGAGCAGGCCCGCCTGTTCACCCTCTTCCGGCACCAGATCTTCCCGGTCCTCACGCCCCTCGCGGTCGACCCGGCGCACCCCTTCCCGTACATATCGGGCCTGTCGCTGAACCTGGCCGTGGTCGTCCGCAACCCGGTCACCGGCCACAAGCACTTCGCGCGGGTCAAGGTGCCGCCGCTGCTGTCCCGCTTCCTGGAGAGCTCCCCGGGCCGCTACGTCCCCGTCGAGGACGTCATCGCCGCCCACCTGGAGGAGTTGTTCCCGGGCATGGAGGTGCTGCAGCACCACGCCTTCCGGCTCACCCGCAACGAGGACCTGGAGGTCGAGGAGGACGACGCCGAGAACCTGCTCCAGGCGCTGGAGAAGGAGCTCATGCGGCGCCGCTTCGGGCCGCCGGTGCGGCTGGAGGTGGAGGAGTCCATCGACCGGGAGGTGCTGGACCTGCTGGTCCGGGAGCTGAAGGTCGGCGAGGCCGAGGTGTACCCGCTGCCCGGCCCGCTGGACCTCACCGGTCTCTTCCGCATCCACAGCCTGGACCGGCCCGAGCTGAAGTACCCGAAGTTCATCGCCGGCACCCACCGCGACCTGGCGGAGGTGGAGTCCGCCTCGGCCCCCGACATCTTCGCCGCGCTGCGCAGCCGCGACGTGCTGCTGCACCACCCGTACGACTCGTTCTCCACGTCCGTCCAGGCGTTCCTGGAGCAGGCCGCCGCCGACCCGGACGTCCTCGCCATCAAGCAGACGCTGTACCGGACGTCGGGCGACTCCCCGATCGTGGACGCGCTCATCGACGCCGCCGAGTCCGGCAAGCAGGTCCTCGTCCTGGTCGAGATCAAGGCCCGCTTCGACGAGAGCGCCAACATCAAGTGGGCGCGCAAGCTGGAGGAGGCCGGCTGCCACGTCGTCTACGGCCTGGTCGGCCTGAAGACCCACTGCAAGCTGTCCCTGGTGGTCCGTCAGGAGGGCGAGACGCTCCGGCGGTACAGCCACGTCGGCACCGGCAACTACCACCCGAAGACGGCCCGCCTCTACGAGGACCTGGGCCTGCTCACCGCCGACCAGCAGGTCGGCGCGGACCTCTCCGACCTGTTCAACCGCCTCTCCGGCTACTCCCGCCGGGAGACCTACCGCCGGCTCCTGGTCGCCCCCAAGTCCCTGCGGAACGGGCTGGTCTCACGGATCGACAAGGAGGCCCAGCACCACCGCGCCGGGCGTCCCGCCCATGTCCGCATCAAGGTCAACTCGATGGTCGACGAGGCGGTCATCGACGCCTGCTACCGCGCGTCCCAGGCGGGCGTGCCGGTCGACATCTGGGTGCGCGGCATCTGCGCGCTCCGGCCGGGCGTGGAGGGCCTGTCGGAGAACATCCGGGTCCGGTCCATCCTCGGCCGCTTCCTCGAGCACTCGCGCGTCTTCGCCTTCGGCAACGGCGGCGAGCCCGAGGTGTGGATCGGCAGCGCGGACATGATGCACCGCAACCTCGACCGCCGCATAGAGGCACTGGTCCGGGTCACCGACCCGGCCCACCGGGCGGCCCTCAACCGGCTGCTGGAGACCGGGATGTCCGACAGCACCGCCTCCTGGCACCTCGGCCCGGACGGTGAGTGGACCCGGCACGCGACGGACGCGGACGGCCAGCCCCTGCGCAACGTCCAGGAGATGCTCATTGACGCCCGGAGGCGCCGGCGTGGCACAGCGACACCTTGACCCGACGGCCGGTCCGGTACCGGCGGACGCCCTGGCCGGCTATCTGCGGGGCCGGGCGACCGAGTTCCTCCGCGCGCTGCGCCTCCACCGGGAGACCGGTGCGGGCGCGGCGGAGGATTCCGTCGAGGCGGCCCGGGCGCTGCGCCGCGCCTCCCGCCGCATCAGCGCCAGCCTGCACACCTTCCAGCCGGTCCTGGACCCCGGCTGGTCGGAGGCGATGCGCCCCGAACTGGCCTGGGTCTCCGGCACGCTGGCCCTGGAACACGCGTACGGGGCCCGTCTGGAGCGGCTGCTGCTGGCCCTGCACCGGCTGTCGGGTGCCGCCACCGCCTTCCCCCCGGCCCAGGAGGAGGGCGGCGCGGTCCCGGCGCCGGGTGCCACCGGCCGCGTCACGCACACGGCGGGCGGGACGGCCGGCCGTCCCTCCGGCGCCCCCGACGGCACGCCGGACGCGGAGAGCACGGTACGGCGGCTCGCCCCCGGCACCGCCACCGCACGCCCCGGCGGATCCGGCCGGGCCACGGCCACCGTGCCGGCCACGGGCACCGACCGCCTCCCGGGCACCCCCGTCCCCACCGGGAGGACCACCGTCACCGGCACGGCGGGCGTGACCCGCACGGCCCCCGCCACGGGCACCACCGTCGACCGCGGCCACCTCACCGTGGGGGCCGCCAAGGCGGGCGCCCTGCTCGACCGGCAGCTGACGCTCGCCCGTACCCGGGCCCACTCCACCGCCCTCCAGGCCCTCCGGTCCTCCCGGTTCCACGCGATCGCCGACAAGGTCGCCGTGCTCGCCAGCGAGGTCCCGCTGTCACCGGCCGCGTCCGCCGCGGACCTCGTCCCCCTGGCGGCGGCCGCGCGCGAGCGCCTCGTCGACGCCGTCGCCGCGCTTCCCCTGCTCACCGCGGGCAGCCCGTACAACGCGGAGGCACTGATCCACGGGCTGTCCCCGGACCCCGCCCCGCACCCGCAGGACGCCCCCTGGCACCAGGTCCGCCTGCTGCTGCGCCTGCACCGCTACGCCCGCGAGGTGCTGCACGCCGGAGCCGGCGCGGACCCGGCCGCCGAGCGCCTGCGCGCCGCCGGCGAGGCCCTCGACCGGCACCGCGACGCCTCCGAGGCGGCGGCCGCCGCGGCACAGGCGGCGCGCACCCCGCGGATCGCCCCGGCCACGGCGTACGCGCTGGGCGTGCTCCACGCCGATCAGCGGCATGAGGTGGAGGCGGCGCGGTACGCGTTCCAGCGTGCGTGGCAGAAGGACGTCGTCGGCACGTCCTGAGGAGACAGGGAGGTACCCGATGAACTCCCCGGGCTCCGGATCCGGCCCAGGATCCGGCTCCGGCTCGGCATCCGGATCCGGCTCGGGCTCCGGCTCCGGCAAGCCCCCCTCCCTCACCGTCCAGGCCGCCGGCTGCGTCCTGTGGCGCCGCTCCCCGGTGACCGGGGAGCTCCAGCTCTGCCTGGTGCACCGGCCGAAGTACGACGACTGGTCCTGGCCCAAGGGCAAGCTCAGACGCGGCGAGGACCCGCTGGCCGGCGCGCTGCGCGAGGTCGCCGAGGAGACGGGCCACACCGCGGCGCCGTCCGCCGAGCTCCCCTCGACGCACTACCTGGCCAAAGGCCGCCCCAAGCGGGTCCGCTACTGGGCGGCCGAGGCCGTCGCCGGCACGTTCACCCCGAGCGACGAGATCGACCGCATCCTGTGGCTCCCCCCGGACGCGGCCCGCCCCCGCCTCACCGCGCCCGGGGACGCCGCCCTGGTGGACGCCCTGCTCGCCGTCCTGCGCCCGGCCGCTCCCTGAGCGCGGCCCCGGGTGCCCCGTTCCGCCCCGGTCGCCCGGTATCCTCCCGTGTCCTTGACGTAAGCGTTCCGTGACCTCACCGCACCGTCCACAGGGGTTCACCCCTCGTTCATTTACGCCCATCGGCGCCGTCACCTGATCTGCCTAATTTCGGCCTTACGCGATGCGGATCGCCCGGGAAGAGGGAGACCGCAGCACTCACACTTCGCACGCCGCCGAATGCAGGACGGCGGCTCCTGGAAGGAACTCAAGTGAAGCTTCAGCGCAAGAACCGGCGGGCCCTCGCTCTCGGCGCTCTCGCCGTCTCCGGCGCCCTGGCCCTCACGGCGTGCGGCTCCGACGACACCGGCGGCGCCGGCAACGGCGACGCGTCGTCCAGCACGGCGGCCGGCAACATCGACTGCGGTGACGCCAAGGGTCAGCTGCAGGCCTCCGGCTCCTCCGCCCAGAAGAACGCGATCGACGCCTGGGTCAAGCAGTACACCGCGGCCTGCAAGGACGTGCAGATCAACTACAACCCGACCGGTTCGGGCGCCGGCATCACCGCGTTCACCCAGGGCCAGACCGCCTTCGCCGGTTCGGACTCCGCGCTGAAGCCCGAGGAGATCGAGGCCTCGAAGAAGGTCTGCACCGACGGCCAGGCCATCGACCTGCCGATGGTCGGCGGCCCGATCGCGGTCGGCTTCAACGTCCCCGGCGTCGACACCCTCGCCCTGGACGCCGCCACCCTCGCGCAGATCTTCGACAACAAGATCACCAACTGGAACGACGAGGCCATCAAGAAGCTCAACCCCGACGCGAAGCTTCCCGACCTCAAGATCCAGGCCTTCCACCGCTCCGACGAGTCCGGCACCACCGACAACTTCACCAAGTACCTGAAGGCCGCCGCGCCCAAGGACTGGAAGTACGAGCCGGGCAAGTCCTGGGAGGCCGAGGGCGGCCAGTCCGCTCAGGGCTCCTCCGGCGTGGCCCAGCAGGTGAAGCAGACCGAGGGCGCGATCTCGTACTTCGAGCTCTCCTACGCCAAGGACGGCATCAAGACCGTCGACATCAAGACCGAGGCCGCCGAGCCGGTCAAGGCCACCGTCGAGAACGCCACCGCCGCCATCGGCGCCGCCAAGATCGTCGGCACCGGCAAGGACCTCGCGCTGGAGCTGGACTACACCCCGTCCGCCGAGGGCGCCTACCCGATGGTGATGGTGACGTACGAGATCGTCTGCGACAAGGGCAACAAGGCGGACACCCTGCCCGCCACCAAGTCCTTCCTGAACTACGTGGCCTCCGAGGACGGTCAGGGCCTGCTCGCCGACGCCGGCTACGCCCCGATGCCCCAGGAGATCATCACCAAGGTCCGCGAAACCGTTTCGGGCCTGAGCTGACCCGAGTGTGCGGACCGGCCCCCACCACGGGGCCGGTCCGCACCGTCCGGTGCACCGCCATCAGGAGCCCCCGGCCCCCGGACGGCTCCGACCGAGCCGCCCACCCCGGTGGCTCCGCAGACCGGAGAACCCGATGGACATCAAGACACACCAACCCACCGTTCCCCCCACACCCGCCGCACCCGCGCCTGCCGCGCCCCGGGACAAGCGCGCCGCACGCGGTGCCACCCGCCCCGGCGACCGGATCTTCCTCGGGCTCTCCCGCGGATCCGGCATCTTCGTGCTGGCCCTCATGGCCGCCATCGCGGTCTTCCTGACCTACCGCGCCTCCATAGCCCTCAGTGAGAACGAGGCGAACTTCTTCACCTCCTTCGAGTGGAACCCCAGCGGCGTCCCGCCGAAGTTCGGCGTCGCGGTCCTGGCCTTCGGCACCGTCGTGTCGTCGATCATCGCCATGGCCATCGCGGTCCCGATCGCGGTCGGCATCGCCCTGTTCATCACGCACTACGCCCCGCGCCGCCTCGGCGGTCCCATCGCGTACGTGATCGACCTGCTCGCCGCCGTCCCCTCCATCGTCTACGGCCTGTGGGGCGCCCTCGTCCTGGTGCCGCACCTGGAGGGCCTCTACGGCTGGCTGGACGACTACCTCGGCTGGACCGGCGTCTTCGAGTGGAACGACGGCGCCCCGCGCTCGCTGTTCACCGTCGGCATCCTGCTGGCCATCATGATCCTGCCGATCATCACCAATGTGAGCCGCGAGGTCTTCCGGCAGGTCCCGCGGATGCACGAGGAGGCGGCCCTGGCCCTCGGCGCCACGCGCTGGGAGGTCATCCGCATGTCGGTGCTGCCCTTCGGCCGCTCCGGCGTCATCTCCGCCTCGATGCTCGGCCTCGGCCGCGCGCTCGGCGAGACGATGGCCGTGGCCATGGTGCTCTCCTCCAGCTTCGACATCAACGCCAGCCTGCTCGACACGGGCGGCGGCACCTTCGCGCAGAACATCGCCAGCAAGTTCAACGAGGCCACCGTGACGGGCCGGGACGCGCTGATCGCCTCCGGTCTCGTCCTCTTCGTCATCACGCTGCTGGTCAACGGCGCGGCCCGCATGATCATCGCCCGCCGCAAGGAGTACTCGGGGGCCAACGCATGACCCACGCAACCCTTTCCCCCCAGCGCAGCTCCCTGCGCGGCGCGACCCTGCCCAAGTGGTTCGCCTGGGCGGTCGCCGCGGGTTCCGTCGTCGCGGGCCTGGGCATCAGCGCCGCGGCCGGCCTGCACAGCGACATCCAGTGGGCCCTGATCGCGGCCCTGCTGTTCGTCTTCGGCTCCTACGGCATCTCCGCCAAGGTCGAGGGCCGCCGCCAGGCCAGGGACCGCACCGCGACCAGCCTGGTGTGGGTCGCCTTCATCCTGGCCGTGATCCCGCTGGCCTCCCTGGTCTGGGAGACCCTCAAGCGCGGCGTGAAGGTCCTCGACGGGTACTTCCTGACCCACTCGATGGGCGTGGTCGCCGACACCGAGCCCGGCGGCGGCATCTACCACGCCATCCTCGGCACGCTGCAGCAGGTCGGCCTCGCCACCCTGATCTCCGTGCCGGTGGGTGTGCTCACCGCGATCTACCTGGTCGAGTACGGCCGCGGCAGGCTCGCCAAGGCCGTCACCTTCTTCGTCGACGTCATGACGGGCATCCCGTCCATCGTCGCGGGCCTGTTCATCCTCAGCCTGTGGATCCTGATCCTGGACATGGGCTACTCCGGCTTCGCCGGCGCGATGGCCCTGTCCATCCTGATGATCCCGGTGGTCGTCCGCTCCACCGAGGAGATGCTCAAGCTCGTCCCGAACGAGCTGCGCGAGGCGTCGCTGGCGCTGGGCGTGCCGAAGTGGCGCACCATCCTCAAGGTGGTCCTGCCCACGTCGATCGGCGGCATCACCACCGGCATCATGCTCGCGATCGCCCGCATCACCGGTGAGACCGCGCCCGTGCTGCTGCTGGTCTGGGGAACGAACTTCATCAACAGCAACCCGTTCTCCGACCCGCAGGCCTCGCTGCCGATGTACATCTACCTGCAGTACGCCAACAGCGGCGGCTACGGCGCGGCCTACGACCGCGCCTGGGCGGCGGCCCTGACGCTCATCGCGTTCATCATGATCCTCAACCTGGTGGCCCGCGGCATCGCCCGCTGGAAGGCCCCGAAGACCGGTCGCTGACGCGGCCAGGAGCCCTTTTCCGTCAGCGACCCGAAAGAAGCAGTGATTCACATGGCCAAGCGCATCGATGTCAGCGGCCTCAACGCCTACTACGGCTCCTTCCTCGCCATCGAGGACATCTCGATGACCGTCGAGCCCCGCTCGGTGACCGCCTTCATCGGCCCCTCCGGCTGTGGCAAGTCCACCTTCCTGCGCACGCTCAACCGCATGCACGAGGTGACGCCGGGCGGCCGGGTCGAGGGCAAGGTCCTGCTCGACGACGAGAACCTGTACGGCAGCGGGATCGACCCGGTGGCCGTGCGGCGCGAGGTCGGCATGGTCTTCCAGCGCCCGAACCCGTTCCCCACGATGTCGGTCTACGACAACGTGGCGGCGGGCCTGCGCCTGAACGGCAAGTACAAGAAGTCCGAGCTGGACGACATCGTCGAGAAGTCCCTCAAGGGCGCGAACCTCTGGAACGAGGTCAAGGACCGCCTGAACAAGCCCGGCTCGGGCCTCTCCGGCGGTCAGCAGCAGCGTCTGTGCATCGCCCGCGCCATCGCGGTCGAGCCGAACGTCCTGCTGATGGACGAGCCCTGCTCCGCCCTGGACCCGATCTCCACCCTCGCCATCGAGGACCTGATCGGCGAGCTGAAGGAGCGCTTCACGATCGTCATCGTGACGCACAACATGCAGCAGGCGGCGCGCGTCTCCGACCGCACGGCGTTCTTCAACCTGGCGGCGGTCGGCCAGCCCGGCAAGCTGATCGAGATCGACGACACGGAGCGGATCTTCTCCAACCCGTCCGTCCAGGCCACGGAGGACTACATCTCCGGCCGCTTCGGCTGATCCCCCCGAACCCCTCGCGGTGCTGCATGGCGGTGCCACCGTGAGGACGAAAAGGGCCCGCCCCCGGGAGCCGGGGGCGGGCCCGTCGTCGTATGGGCGACGTCCGGTCCCTAGAGGAACGCCAGCTGCACCAGGCCGAAGGACGCCGCGGCCACCAGCGCCGCCGCCGGCATGGTGATGAACCACCCGAGGACGATGTTCTTGGCCACGCCCCAGCGCACCGCGTTGACCCGCTTCGTCGCCCCCGCGCCCATGATCGCGGACGTGATCACATGCGTCGTCGAGATCGGCGCGTGGAACAGGAACGCCGACCCGAACATGATCGACGCGCCGGTCGTCTCCGCCGCGAACCCCTGCGGCGGGTCCAGCTCGATGATCTTCCGGCCCAGCGTCCGCATGATCCGCCAGCCACCCGCGTACGTCCCCGCGGACAGCATCAGCGCACAGGCGACCTTCACCCACACCGGGATCGGATCGCCGTAGTCCTCCACGTCGGCGATGACCAGCGCCATCACCACGATGCCCATCGTCTTCTGCGCGTCCTGCAGACCGTGTCCCAGCGCCATCCCCGCCGCCGACACCGTCTGCGCTATGCGGAAGCCCCGCTTGGCCTTGTGCGGATTGGCCCGCCGGAACATCCACAGGATCGCCGTCATCACCAGGTAACCGGCGATCAGGCCCACCACCGGCGACACGAACATCGGGATGACGATCTTCTCCAGCACCCCGTTCCAGTACACGGTCGTGCCGCCGGCCAGCGCGGCGCCCACCATGCCGCCGAACAGGGCGTGCGAGGACGAGGACGGCAGCCCGAAGTACCAGGTGATCAGGTTCCAGACGATCGCCCCCACCAGCGCGGCGAAGAGGATCCCCATCCCCGTCGAGCCCTCGGGCGTCTCGATCAGTCCTTCACTGACCGTCTTGGCGACCCCCGACCCCAGGAAGGCGCCGGCGAGGTTCATGACGGCCGCCATCGCGAGCGCGGCCCGGGGGGTGAGGGCCCGCGTCGACACCGAGGTGGCGATCGCGTTCGCCGAGTCGTGGAAACCGTTGGTGTACGTGAAGAAGAGCGCGACCCCGATGGTCACGACCAGAGCGAAGGTGTCCATGGACGGGCCTCAGGACTCCTTGACCGCGATGGTCTCCACCGTGTTCGCCACGTGCTCGAAGGCGTCGGCCGCCTCCTCCAGTACGTCCACGATCTGCTTCAGCTTCAGCACCTCGATCGCGTCGTACTTGCCGTTGAAGAGGTGGGCCAGCAGCTTGCGGTGGATCTGGTCGGCCTGGTTCTCCAGGCGGTTGACCTCGATCCAGTACTCGGTGAGGCTGTCCATCGTGCGCAGGTGCGGCATGGCCTCCGCGGTCAGCTCCGCGGCCCGTGCCAGCACCTCGATCTGCTGCTCGACGCCCCTGGGAAGTTCCTCGATGTTGTAGAGGACGACCAGGTCGACGGCCTCCTCCATGAAGTCCATGATGTCGTCGAGGGAGGAGGCGAGGGAGTAGATGTCCTCGCGGTCGAAGGGCGTGATGAAGGAGGAGTTCAACTGGTGGAAGATCGCGTGCGTGGCGTCGTCACCTGCGTGTTCCGCGGCCCGCATACGCTCTGCGATCTCGGCCCGGGCGGAGGCGTCCGCCCCGAGCAGTTCCATCAGGAGTTTCGAGCCCGTGACGATGTTGTCCGCGGATGCGGCGAACATGTCGTAGAAGCTCGTCTCCCTGGGGGTCAGACGAAAGCGCACGTGGGGTCCTCGATATGCATCGGTTTCAGTCAGGCTGATGCTAGGCGCATCCTCCGGCCACGACTAACGGGCCGCCCCCCAGTGTCGCCCATCGGGCACGGTGCTGAGCAGGGGGGCGGTCCGCGGTCCGCGCCCGGCCGCAGCGCACGGCAGCAGCCAAGACCCCTCTACCCCGCAAAATTCGGTATCATATACCCACCAGGGGTATATGACGCCCTTCAGCACACCAGGAGGACGCGATGACGACCACCGGGACCGGCGCGAACGCGCCCTCCGCCCCCGCCGTCACGGACGTGACCGGTGCGGCCGGCGCGGCCCAGGCACCGGACGCGGCGGACGTCGTGACCGACCACGACCGCGGCATCCACGGCTACCACCACCAGAAGCAGGACCACGTCAAACGCCTGCGCCGCATCGAGGGCCAGATCCGCGGCCTGCAGCGGATGGTCGACGAGGACGTCTACTGCATCGACATACTCACCCAGGTGTCCGCCTCCACCAAGGCGCTGCAGTCCTTCGCGCTGCAACTGCTGGAGGAGCATCTGCGCCACTGCGTCGCGGACGCGGCCGTCAAGGGCGGCGACGAGATCGACGCGAAGGTCAAGGAGGCGACGCAGGCCATCGCCCGCATGATGCGGACCTGAGCGACCCGGCCGGCCCGCGGGCGGAGGGCCCTACTCCCGGGAGGACTCCGCCCGTGCCTCGGCCACCCGCAGTACCTCGTCGATGCTCTCCAGGCTGAGCCGGTCCTCGGCGGCGGAGGCAGCGATGATCAGATCACCGCACAGCTCGATCTCGGCGAGCGCCACGTGATCCTGCACCGTCCCGCCCCTGAGCGGAACCACCCGCCTCACCCCATCCCTGCCGTCGCCGACTTCCTAGGGTAGGGAGCCGCCCACACGCCGCGCATGGCACGGAAGGGCTAGTTCGGGCCGGTCACTCCGCGGCGATCCGGCCGGCGTAGATGTCCTCCCGCGCGGGGAGCCGCACGTCGGCCGGGGCCCCGAAGGCGTACAGCAGCGTGGTCGAGGCGACCGCGACGGGCTCGGCCCGCTCTCCGTTCTCCCCGTTGACGAAACTGAACCGGTGCCGGACCTTGCGGATCCGCCCTTCGCCGTCGAGGTAGACGTCGAACGGCACCTCGGTCGTGGCGAACCCCTTCGCCGCCGCGGCCAGCGGGCCGCGGTTCGCGTCCGACGCGTCCCGCGCGGCCTCGGCCAGGTCCGCCGTCCCCCGGTAGTGCCGCACCTGTGTCCCCGCGACCTCGGTCCGCCCCACGAACGTCGCCTCGCGCGTCCCGCGCAGCACCTCGGCGGCGGCGAACGGATCGGTGGCCCCGCCGGTGACGAGGTTCCCGTCGGACAGCGTCCCGGTGTCCACCCGCACCCACTTGTCGGCGGGCACCCCGGCCCCCCGGTTCTTCATGAACAGCGCCCCGGGAGCGAGCAGCTCGATGATGGGCCGCCGCGCCGCGGTCCCCGCCGCCCCCTGCGGCAGCAGCACCTCCAGCCGCCCCAGCCGCTTGCGGTAGTCGTACACGCCCTCGCCCCGGATGGTCACCCGGGTCCCGCCGGTGGCCATCTCCAGGGAGGTCCGCGCCCTGGAGCTCCCGGCGTCCACCAGCGCGTCGGCGGCCCGGTGCAGCATCCGCACCGGATCGCCGGCCGGGGCGCCCCCGGTCACGGCACTGCTCCGCGCGCAGCCCGCGGCGCCCAGGCAGAGACAGCCCGCGACCACCATGCCGACCGTCCGCCGGTACCGCTGCTGTCGTCGCGCCATCGCCTGCCTACCCCCGCTCCGTCCGACACGGGCCGCTTGTCGTTCCCGTTAACGACCGGCGGGAGGCCCCGTCACGCCGACGCGCCGGAGCGCTACGGTGGTCGACGTGGCTCACCAGGACGACGAGGCAGGCCCAGGCCGACACAGCACGACCACCACCGAGCAGGGTCCTTTCTGCGTAGCCCGCTGCACCTGCGGCTGGCGCGGCCCGGCCAGAAGAGCCAGGAGCCTGGCCCGCACGGACGCCGAGAACCACACCCTCGAGTGACCTTGCCCACCCCGGCGTCGTACCGCGGGCGCCCGTGCCGTCCCGGGCGGGCGACGGGGGCGCCTGTCCGAGCGGAGCCGAGAGCTCGGGCGAGACGAAAGCCCGGGGAGCCGAGAGCTCGGGGGGAGGCGACCCGTCGGCACCGGGCCGCGCTCCCCGCCTCCGGCCCACGCCGCCCCCGGGCGACCAGCCGGCGTCCAGCACCCGTGCACCCGAGCACCCGAGCACC
>NZ_MSGP01000197.1 GCF_002078235.1 Streptomyces viridosporus | reverse complement strand
GAACGCAGAGAACGCAGAGAACGCAGAGAACAACGGCGGCGACGGCCGCGACGGTGCCTCCCCCCTCGATGTCGAGATCGGTGCCCTGAACGGTGGCTCCGCCGGGCTCGCGCAGTACGCGGGACGGGCCGTGCTCGTCGTGAACGTGGCCTCCAAGTGCGGGCTGACCCCGCAGTACGCCGGGCTGGAGCGGCTGCACGAGCGGTACGCGGAGCGCGGCTTCACGGTGCTGGGCGTGCCCTGCAACCAGTTCCTCGGGCAGGAGCCGGGCAGCGCGGAGGAGATCGCCGAGTTCTGTTCGGCGACGTACGGCGTGACCTTCCCGATGACCGAGAAGGTCGAGGTGAACGGGGAGGGCAGGCACGCCCTGTACCAGCGGCTGGTCGGCTTCGCCGACGCCGAGGGGCACGACGGGGACGTCCGCTGGAACTTCGAGAAGTTCCTGATCGGGCGGGACGGCGAGGTCGTCGCCCGCTTCTCGCCGCAGACCGAGCCGGAGTCGGCCGAGGTCGTGGCGGCGGTGGAGAAGGCGCTCGGCTGACGTCCGGCACCCCGTTGACCTTGCCCCTGGGACAGGGCCGAGCCTCGGTGTCGCCGGGTGGAAGGGCCGCCCGGCGACGGAGGATGACGGGGTGGACGAGGAACTGCTCGGGATCGGCGCGTTCGCGGCGCGGGCGCGGCTGTCGGCCAAGGCCCTGCGGCTGTACGACCGTCTGGGGCTGCTGGCCCCGGCGCGGGTCGACGGGGGAACCGGTTACCGGTTCTACCGGGCCGGTCAGGTCGGGCGGGCCCGGACGATCGCGCTGTTGCGGCAGTTGGACATGCCGCTGGCGGTGATCGCCGAGGTCGTCGACGCGGACGACGGTGCGACGGCGGCCGACCGGCTCGACGCCTACTGGGCGAACGTCGAGGCGCGGATCGCCGGGCAGCGGACCCTCGCCGAGTACCTCCGTGGACGGTTGTCGGGGAGGAGCTCCGAGATGTACGGGAAGTTCGTGGTCGAGACGGTGGACGTGCCCGGGCAGGTGTTGATCACCGAGACGCGGCACACGCTGGTGGACGAGTTGCCAGCGTGGATCGGGGCCTCGCTGGGGCGGCTGGAGGAGGCGGCCCGGGAGTGCGGGGGCATGACCGGGGCGCCGTTCGTGGTGTACCACTCCGAGGTGTCGATGGAGAGCGACGGCCCCGCCGAGGCGTGCGTCCCGGTCGCCGACGAGGCGGCGGCGCGGGAGTGGGCCGCGCGGCGGGGCCGGTCCTGGGAGACGGCGGTACGGGTGGAGCCGGCCCGACGGCTGGCCCGCACCCGGATCACCAAGGCGCAGGTGGCGCATCCGCAGATCATGGCCGCCTTCGAAGCGGTGGAGCAGTGGATGGCCGCCGAAGGGCTGGCGCAGGCGGGCCCCTGCCGGGAGGTGTACTTCGCGGACTGGGACGCCGCCGGGGCCGAGGACCCGGTGTGCGACGTGGCCTTCCCGGTGAGCTGAGCGGCAGGAGGCCGGGCCACGCACCGGGGCCCTCTCGGCTAGGACGGCGAGCTGGTCGAGAGGGCCCTTTCGGCGGTACTGGTACCCGTGGTGCGTGTGCCGACGGCGTCCGTGCCGACGGCACCGGTGCCCGGGGCGTCCGTGCCGGTGGCTCCGGCACCAGTGGTCCGTGGGGCGGTCGCCGGTCCGATCAGTCCTTCACCGAGGCCACGAAGGCGCTCCACGCGTCCGCGGGAAAGGCCAGCTTCGGACCCTCGGGGACCTTGGTGTCCCCGAGTTCCAGCGCTTCCCGGTGGGTCGACCTGACCATCACGCACGCGCCGTTGTTGTTGGTGTAGGAGGATGTCGTCCACGTTTCCGTGGCACCCAGACGAATTGCCATGTTCGCTCCGTAGCCAGTTGCTGAGTTGCTGTCCCGGGCTGCGCATTCCGGCATGGACCCGCAGAACGGATTGCGCCACCCCACACTGGTGGGTGGCGTGATCGACGCTACTCGCCAACATCCTCTTCCGAAGCGGCCATTCACTCGACCGGATGGCATATTCCGGACGAGTCTTCCCGACGGTCATGCCAGAGGTGTAGGGTTCGCCTCCGCATGACGACGGATCAGCGTGCGTAGTCCTTCGCGATGCGCTCGACGAGCTGACGGGACTGGTCCACGTTCAGGGACTGGGCCCGCAGGTGCTCGTACATCACGGTGTACTTCTGCACGTCGTGCGGCTTCTCCAGGTACAGGTCACTGGTCACGCCCTCGATGTACACGACGCTCGAGTCGGCCGCGTCGGCGAACTCCAGGATCGAGTACTGGCCGTTGATACCGGCGTGCGCGCCCACCTCGAACGGCAGCACCTGCACGGTGATGTGCGGAAGCTGGGACAACTCCATGACGTGCTCGAGCTGTTCGCGCATCACCTGCCGGCTCCCGACGACCCGCCGCAGCGACGCCTCGTCCAGCACCACCCACAGCCGCAGCGGGTCCTTCTCGGCGGTGATGCGGCTCTGCCTGCGCAGACGGACCTCGACCCGCTTGTCGTTCTCCTGCTCGGACGACTCCGGCGAACCGCCCTGGACGATCGCCTCGGCGTACGCGCGGGTCTGCAACAGGCCGGTGATGATCTGGGGTTCGTAGACCCTGAGCGACTCCGCGTCCGTCTCCAGGCCGATGTAGACGCTGTACGGGATGTCGCCGAAGGCGTGCCACCAGCCCTGCTGGCGCGAGTCCTTGGCCATCTGCATCAGCGAGTCGACGATGCGCTGGTCCTCCACCTCGTAGACCCCGCACAGGTCGCGGACGTCGCGCTGGCTGATGCTGCGCCGGCCGTTCTCCAGCCGGCTGATCTTCGACTGCGACACCAGCAGCCGTTCCGCCACTTCCTCGGCGGTCATGCCCTTGAGCTCGCGGAGCCTGCGCAGCTCCTGGCCCAGCCGGCGCCGCCTGACGGTGGGATTGACATTGGATGCCACGGGACGTGCACCTCCGGCTGCATGCCTCATACTTGCCACTTTGCGTATCTGCTGTCGAGCAGATTGCCACCAAGGTGCTTCCTACCGCTGGGAAACGGTGGATATACGGCGGGTGCGCGCCGGTTCGCGCAACGGTGACGGCACGGACGCCGGTTCCGGGCACGCCGAGCGGGGCGGAGGAGGTCCCGTGTACTCCCTCCGCCCCGCTCGGACAGCGGCTCCCGTGACCGGTTCTGCGGTGTCGTGCCGTGCGTCCGCGGTGTGTCGTGGGCCCCTCGGGGACGTGCGGTTCAGTGGGCCACGACACGCGCCATGGATCCGCGGTGCGGTTGCGACGGAACGCCTCGGGCCGGTTCCGTCGCGCCCCGGCCCCCGGCGGGGGCCTGACGGCCGGCCGCGGCGGGGCTGCGGCGCGGCTGGGCCGCCACGCCGTTCTGAACGTCCATCACGGCGTGCGCCACGAGGCCGCCCATCGGGTCGTGCCGGATCAGGTCCCGCAACCGGGAACGCGAGGAGCGTCCCTCGTTCCCCGGGTACAGGTGCTTGCCGAGGCCGACCGCGTGCGCCAGTGCGGCGAGCGCCGCGGTCCGCGGGTCCGGCGGAACGCCGGTGCGGATCGCGGAGTCCAGCCGGGCCCTGATCTCCCGGCTGATCTCGGTGTCCGTCGCCTGGTAGCGAGTCGTCGGCAAGACCCCGCACATCTGTCCCGCCACGGCGTGCACCATGCCGCAGCGCTCCAGATGCGAGAGGTAGGTCTGGCGGAGCCCGAGACGCGGCCCGCCGATCCAGTGGACGGCCCGTACCGGAGCGCCGCGCCTTCGCAGCAACTCCAACGCGCAGTCCAATGTCGGATCTCCAGTCGGCCGTGGCACCACCACGGCGATACGATCCCCGTCTGGGGCTATCCGTCCGGCCAGCGCCAGCTCCACTAGCTGTGCTCCGGCCAGACCGAGGTCGAGCGACTGCGGCTGTGCGGTGGTACCCGTGGTCGGGTCCAACGCCAGCAGCAGAAGCTCCTCCGGAAGTGTTCTGCGGCTCCTGCCCATCCATGCCTCCCCGCGTGGATGAATGACAGGGTGACCCCTCTCACATTGGTCTGTCGAGGGTGCGTGACCGGTTCGTAAGGGAACCGGTAGGTATGTCGTTCTCGTCTAGCACGTGGGATCGGCCCGCAACACAGGACACTGGTACAGGGTTCGGACAGCGCGCGGAGCGTTGTCGCGGGCGATGGTTCACGGTTGGGTTGGCGCACGCGGGGCGTGCGGCACATGCGAGGAGGCATCGGTGGCGGGCGAGTCCCCCGACAGGTCGAAGCAGCGCGAGTCGTCGGCAGAACCGACGTCGGGGAGCGCGGGTCCGGTTCCCGAGGCGAGGAACTCCGCCGAGGAGCGGGACCCCCGGTTGGCGGTGGCCCGCGAGGCCGCGTCTTCCGAGAACCGCGGGAACGGCGACACGGCCACCCGGGTGCTGTCGGTGCGTGAGGCGACGGAGGACGCGGCGGCCGACGACGCGTCCGCCGGGAGCCGTGACGATTCTGCTGCGGAGGGCGCCGGCCGGATGAGCGAGGCGGTGGCCTCGTGGGTGCGCCCGGCGGAGCCCGGTGAGGGCACCGCCGGTGCGGCGGAGTCCGAGGACGGGGCCGAGGACGCCCCGGCCGACGGCGGGAAGGCCACCGCCGAGGACGGCGCCGACGCCGGTGCGGAGACCGGGAGCGACGCGGGAGACGCCTCCGAGCGGGCGACCGCCCCTGCCGGAGGCCCGAAGGCCGGCGACGAGGGCGAGAACAAGAACGAGGGCGAGAAGGACGAGAACGAGGGCACGGACGCCGACGAGGGTGCGTCCGACCCGTCCGGGTCCGAGGCGGACGGGCCGTCCCGGGGCGGCACCGCCGACGGGGGCGACGCGGGGCCCGGGGAGGCCGTACGGGAAGCCCCGGAGGCCGGTCCGGCCCCGGACGTGATCGGTGGGGCCGAGGACGCCGCGGACGCCGCGGACGACGCGTCCCACGACGAGGACGGCGACGAGCCCCGGGACGGCGGCGCCCCCGAGGCGACGGGTGACGCGGACGACGCCCCCGAGGCGGGTTCGTCCGAGGACGACGACGCGTCCCCGGACGCGGACCCGCCCGCGAGCTCCCCGAAGACCGCTCCCGCCGACCGGACCGCCGACGGCGGCTCGGCCTCCGACGACGCCGACGATTCCGACGCCGACGCCGACGACGCGGACCCGTCCACCGACTCCCGTGAGGCCGGTGCCGGGGCCGCCCCCGAGGCCGGCGGCCCGAAGGCCGACGACGACGAACCCGCCGACACCGGCACCGGGGACGCAGCCGACACCGAGGCCGGGTCCCGGACCAAGGCCAAGGGCCCCGTCGATCAGCCCACCGCCGTCTTCAGGACCAGGCGTCCCTCCGCGTCCCCCGTCGACCAGCCCACCACCATGCTCAAGTTGGGCGGCGCGGGCGCCAAGGCCAAGTCCGGCAGCGCGTCCGAGTCCACGTCCGAGCCCGAGACCGAGCCCGAGACCGCGGCCGAGCGGACCAGCAAGTTCGTCGCGCTGAAGGAGTTCGACGACCCCGGCACCCGCAAGCCGCCGCGTGGCGAGGACGCCACCACCGCGCTGCGCACCGCGCCGCCGGCCGCGCGTCCCCCCGCACCCGCCGGCGCGACCGCCGCCCCCGCCCCGCAGGTCGAGCCCGAGCGGACGACGCAGCAGCCGCTGCCGCCCAAGCCGCCGCTGGACCTGCTGGCCGAGCTGACCAACACCCCGCCGCCGCCGGAGACCCCGCTGCGGACGGCCGTGCGGCGGGTCAAGATCTGGACCCCGCTGGTCCTGCTGCTGGTGATCGTCTTCGCGGTCGTGCAGAACGTCCGCCCGCTGCCGGCGCCCACGCTCGAGCTCACCGCCCAGGACAGCTACACCTTCGAGGGCGACAAGGTCGACATCCCGTGGCCGGCGGCCGGGCAGGCCGCGCTCGACGTCCAGGGCATCGGCACGTTCGGCTCCTCCGGCGAGCAGAAGCCCGTGCCGATCGCCAGTGTCGCCAAGGTCATGACCGCGTACCTGGTCCTGCGCGACCACCCGCTCAAGAGCGGCGCCGAGGGTCCGATGATCAAGATCGACGAGCTCGCCGAGAAGCAGTCCGACGCCGGTCAGGAGTCGACCGTCAACGTCACCGCGGGCGACGAGATCTCCCAGCGGGAGGCGATCGAGGCCGTCCTGATCGCGTCCGCGAACAACGTGGCGCGGCTGCTCGCCCGTTGGGACGCGGGGTCCGAGGAGGCGTTCGTCGAGAAGATGAACGAGGCCGCGAAGGACCTCGGCATGACCGACACGACGTACACCGACCCCTCGGGGCTGAACAACACCACCGTGAGCACGGCCGTGGACCAGGTGAAGCTGGCCAAGGCCGCGATGCAGCAGCCCGCGTTCCGCGAGGTCGCCGCGATGATGTCGTACGACGACTACAAGGGCAAGAACTGGCCCAACTGGAACCAGCTGGTCGGCAGCAACGGCGTCGTCGGCATCAAGACCGGCACCACCACCTCCGCGCTCGGCAACCTCGTGTTCGCCGCGAAGAAGGAGGTCGACGGCGAGACCCGGCTCATCATCGGCGCCGTGGTCCGCCAGCCCGCGGGCGGCAAGGACAACACCATCCTGTCCGCCGCCCTCACCTCGAGCGACCTGCTGATCCGGGCCGCGCAGGGCGCGTTGGAGTCGGCGACGATCCTGAAGAAGGGCACCGTGGTCGGGTACGTGGACGACGGTCTCGGCGGCCGCACCCCCGTCGCCGTCACCGAGGACGTCGAGGCCGTCGGCTGGGCGGGGCTGTCGGTGAAGCTGACGTTCGCCGCGGACGACGACCTGCCGCACCAGGCGGAGGCCGGCACCAAGGTGGGCACGCTCACCGTGGGCGACGGCACGAGCAGCGCCGTCAAGGTGCCGGTCGCCCTCCAGGAGGATCTGGTGGAACCCGGCTTCACGGACAAGCTGACGCGCGTCTCCTGATCCGGTACGCGCGTGCGCGGCGCGCACGCGCGCACCCCGTCGGCCGCCCCCGTCCGGGCGACGGCCGACGGGGTGCGTGCTAGCGTCACGAAACGGGCAGGCCGCCGGTCACCGGAACGCGGCCGCGCACAGGAGACGGGACACGGGGAGTGCCTTCAGGTGGCCACTGCGGAGCCGACACGCGCCGACGACGCCGATCCGGGCCGGGGCACCGGCTCGGGAACCGGACCGCGAATACGCGTGCCCGACGCGCAGCGTCCGGAGAACCCCACGATGCGTCCGGAGGGACCCACGGTGCGTCCGGAGAACCCCGCGGTGCGTCCGGAGGCCCCCGCGGCACGTCCGGAGGGCCCCACGGTCCCCGCCCCTGACGGCACCGGCGGCGCCCCCCGCACCTCCCGTGCCGGGGCCGCCGTCCTCGCCGTGCGCGCCCGTGTGCTGCGGCACCCCGTCCTGTCCGTCACCGCTCTCGCCGGTCTCCTGCACGTCGTCTGGTTCTTCACGTTCGCCAACAGCGGCGGCGACCTGGCGGCGCAGGACGCGTGGGCCGAGTTCGTCGGTCGGCACCCCGACTCCGCGTACAACCTGGCCTGGTACGGCGGTATGCACCCGGTGTCGTACAGCGTGGTGTCCCCGTACCTGATGTCGCTCCTCGGGGTGCGGACGACGATGATGATCGCGGGGACGGTGTCGGCGGGGCTGCTGACGCTGGTCCTCATGCGCAGCCGTGGTGTGCGCAATCCCCTGTGGGCGGCGCTCGCGGGCGTGTTCGCGCTGCTGTGCAACGCGGCCTCGGGGCGGGTGACGTTCGGGCTGGGCACCATGTTCGCGCTCGGCGCGGTCGCGGTCGTCTTCTGCTGGCCGCACCGGTGGCGCTACAAACGCTGGGCGAAGGCCCTGTGCGCGGCCCCGCTGGCGGCCCTGGCCACGATGGCCTCGCCGGTCGCGGGGCTGTTCGTGGGTCTGGTGGCGGTGGCGCTGTTCTTCCAGAAGCGCCTGCCCGGGGCGTGGGCGCTCGGGCTGGCGCCGAGTGCGGTGGTGGCGGTGTCGGCCTGGCTGTTCCCGTTCTCGGGGACGCAGCCGATGGGCTTCGGCTCGGTGGTCCTGCCGCTGCTGTACTCGGTCCTGGTGGTCGTCCTGGTGCCCCGGGAGTGGAAGACCGTCCGCATCACGTCCGCGGTGTACGGGCTCGGGGTGGTGCTGGTCTGGCTGATCAGCTCGCAGATCGGCTCGAACATCACGCGGCTGTCGATGCTGTTCGCGGGCGTGGCGCTGGTGGCCGCGCTGCCGTTCGCGGCGCCGAGGTCCCGCAAGTGGTACGCGATCGTGGTCGCCTCCGTCTTCTTCACCGGCTGGATCGGCTTCAAGTCGGTCGACGACATCGTGCACACCACCCCGCGGGCGTCCTGGGCGCGTGAGCTGGCGCCGCTGGTGAACGAGCTCCAGGAGGTCGGCGCCGAGCGGGGCCGGGTGGAGGTCGTCCCGGCCCGCTCGCACCGCGAGGCCTCCGCCCTCGCCCCGTACGTCAACCTGGCCCGCGGCTGGAACCGGCAGGCCGACATGAAGCGCAACCCGCTCTTCTACGACGACACGCTCAACTCGGCGAACTACCACGAGTGGCTGAAGCGCTGGGGCGTGCACTTCGTGGTGCTGCCGAAGGACGAGCCGGACGGTGACGGCGGCCAGCGGGAGCGGGAGCTGGTGCAGCGCGGGCTGCCGTACCTGAAGCAGATCTGGGGCGACGCCAACTGGCAGCTGTTCGAGGTGAGCGACCCGACCCCGCTGGCCGAGCCGGACACGGTGGTGGAGCGGGCCGAGCAGGGCGGGATGACGCTGCGCGTGGAGAAGGCGGGCCGCGTCCTCGTCCGCATCCCGTACTCGCCGTGGCTGAGCATCGTCGACGCCGAGGGCGACAAGCTGGATCCGCCGCAGGAGACGGAGGAGTCGAAGAACCGTCCCGAGGGTGAGCCGAAGACCTACGAGAACGTCCACGGCTGCCTGAGGGAGACGGAGGAGGACGCGAACGGCGACCGGTGGACGATGCTGCTCGCCCCGAAGGCGGGCACGTACCGGCTGGAGGCGCCGTACCAGTGGTCGCGGGGCACGCCCTGCCCGGACGAACTGCGCTGAGACGGCCCGCCCGACCGGCCCCTGACGACCGGCCCCTGAACGCCCTTCCCCGCCGGTTCGCGGTGCGGATTCCGCGGCACCCTTCGCGTTCACACACATGAACCAAGGTCACCTAGTCGAACATTTTTGCTTCCTCTTGACCTGACACTTTCTTGTCGCGCCCACGCCACCCCACCCACGATGAGCGGGCACTTCGCGGCCCTTCTCGCCCCTACCCCACTCAGGCGAAGTGCCAACCGGGTGAGTGGAGTTCACAAGGCGGACCCCGAAAGGGGGGACATGAACAGTCTCGACTGGGCGGTGCTCATCGGCTACTTCGCCGTGATGATCGCCATCGGCATCTGGTCCCACAAGCGGGTGGACAACGTCAGCGACTTCTTCACGGCCGGCGGCAGGATGCCGTGGTGGCTCTCCGGCATCTCCCACCACATGTCGGGCTACAGCGCGGTGATGTTCACCGGGTACGCGGGCATCGCCTACACCTACGGCGTGACGTCCTTCGTCACCTGGTCCTTCCCCATCGCCCTGGGCATCGCCATCGGGTCGAAGCTGTTCGCCCCCCGGATCAACCGGTTGCGCTCACGGCTCCACGTGGCGTCCCCGCTGGAGTACCTGAAGAACCGCTACGACCTGAAGACCCAGCAGGCGCTGGCCTGGTCCGGCATGCTGCTGAAGATCGTGGACGTGGGCGCGAAGTGGGCGGCGATCGCCACCCTGCTGTCGGTGTTCACCGGCGTCTCGCTCAACCAGGGCATCCTCATCACCGGTGCGGTCACGGCGGTCTACTGCACCATCGGCGGCCTGTGGGCGGACGCGCTGACCGAACTCGGCCAGTTCGTCATCCAGTTGCTGGCCGGGCTCGCGATGCTCTTCGCCGTCCTCGCCGAACTCGGCGACCACGGCGGCTTCTTCGGCGTCTGGGACGAGCCCGAACTCCAGGGCCACGGGGAGCCGCTGGTCGGCCCGTACGGCACGGTCTTCCTGCTGGCGTTCCTCTTCATCAAGCTGTTCGAGTACAACGGCGGCATGCTCAACCAGGCCCAGCGCTACATGGCCACCCCCACCCCCCGGGAGGCCGAGCGTTCGGCACGGCTCTCCGCGGTGCTGTGGCTGGTCTGGCCGCTGGTGCTGTTCTTCCCGATGTGGATGTCACCGCTGCTGGTGGACTCCCGGAAGGCGGACGGCTCCGACTCCTACGCCCTGATGACCGAACAGCTGTTGCCGCACGGCCTGCTGGGCCTGGTCATCGTCGGCTTCTTCTCCCACACGATGGCCATGTGCTCCTCGGACGCCAACGCCATCGCGGCCGTCTTCACCCGCGACGTGGCACCGGTGCTGTCGGCCAGGGCGCGGCTGTGGGGCGAGCGTTCGGGCCTGATCGCGGCGCGGGTGACGACGGTGGTCTTCCTCGGCCTGTCCATGGCGGTGGCGACCCAGGTCGACTCGCCGACCTTCAAGGACATCATCACGGTCGTCATCAAGTGGGTGGCCGGACTGATGGGCCCGATCGCCATCCCGATGATGCTGGGCCTGCTGCGGCCGTTCCGCCGCTCCGGTCCGACGGCCGCGCTCACCAGCTGGGCGACCGGCCTGCTGGCCTTCTGGCTGGTGAACTACCCGATCCACTGGTCCGTCGACGGCGGCGTACCGCTGGAGTACCAGGTCTCGATCCCGCTGGCCGTCTCCCTGGTCCTGTACGTCCTCATCGGCTACGCGAAGCCGGAGGACACCCCGGAGCGGCTGGCGCTCATCGAGCGCATCAACACCGACGGCGACGGCTCGGCCGCGGCGGCGGTGCCGTCGGGGGACGGGGCCCCCGCGCCGGTGAAGGACTGACACACGCCCCCTGGGGTCTCACGCGCCCCGCAGGATCTCAGGCACCCCGCGGGGTCTCACGCGCCCCGCGGGTACCGCGCCAGCCACGCGGGGGACGAGCCGCCGGGCCCGTGCAGGGCGGGGCCCTGGGTCATCTCCATGGCGAAGTCGTCGGCGAGCTCCAGGATCGTGGGACGGCCCTCCAGTTCGACCAGCCAGGCCGGCGGGAGGGCCGTCTCGCCGTGCAGGGCGCCGAGCAGACCGCCGGTGAGGGTGCCGGTCGCGGCCGAGGGCCCGTCGTGGTTGACCGACAGCCGCAGCCCGTGCCGTACGTCCTCGCCCACCAGGGCGCAGTACACGGCGGCGGCCACGGCGCCCTCGGCGGTCGCGGCGCCGACCAGCCGGGTCACCCGCTCCGGCGTGGGCACGCCCTGCCGCACGGCCCCCAGCGCCTGCTGCAGGGCTTCGGACACCGGCTCGTGACCGGGCCGCGCGGCCAGCAGCGCGAGCGCCTGCCGCACCGCCGCGTCCAGGTGCTCGCCCCGGGCCAGCGCGTGCACGATCACGGCGTACGCGCCCGCCGCGAGGCAGGCGGTCGGACGCCCGTGGGTCTGTGCCGCGCACTCCACCGCGAGCTGGGCGACGAGCTGCGGCTCCCAGCCGACGAGCAGGCCGAACGGCGCGGAACGGGCGGCGGCCTCCGGTCCGGCCTCGGCGGGGTTCTTGGGCGCCGCCGGCGTCCCCATCGTCTCGTCGCCGAGCCCGATCAGCAGCGCGCGGGCCGGGTCGCGGCGGGCGTACAGCCACTCCTCGCGGGCCAGCCAGCCGTCCTCCTCGCGGCGCTCGTCCGGGCCCCAGTCGCGCTGGGTGGTGGCCCAGCGCAGATACGCCCGGTGCAGGTCGGTGGGCGGGTGCCAGACGCCGGTGTCGCGCCGCACCTGGGCGCGGATCAGGCCGTCCACGGAGAAGAGGGTGAGCTGGGTGTGGTGGGTGACGGCACCGCGCCGGCCGTAGGCGGGGGCGAGGTCGGCGATGCCCCCGGCGCCGTGCGCCCGGCGGATCGCGTCGAGGTCCAGCCCGTCCACGGGCGCGCCGAGGGCGTCCCCGACGGCCGCCCCGAGCAGCGTCCCGCGCACCCGGCTGCGGAAGTCCTGCTGCTCACGGCGCCCCCACACGGGCCCGGCAGTCGCCCCCACCCAGACCTCCCAGGCACCGTCCGTACGTGCGACGCCCAGCACTGTAATCGAACCGGGAGGTCCGGTTCAGGAGCAGAGAGGTATGGGAGAAGTGACCGAAGTGGTCGGGTCCGGCCACAAGTGGTCACCCGGATCGGCGTCGGACGCCTGCTCCGGGCCACCGTGCCGGCCGCCTGTTCCGACCCGCCCTGCCTGCCGTCCGGCGGGCGTCCGGCGGACGCGTGGCGGACGGGCGGCCCCGGACCCGCGCGGCTACTCCACGACCCGGACCGTCGTCCCCGCCGTGCCGAAGGCCCACAGGGCCTCTCCGTCGGCCTTGGCGACGCGGATGCCGCCGGTCCGGGCGCCCGAGGCGGCGGGCGGGGGCGAGGAGCCGTCCACGGCGTTGGAGAAGGCGACGGAGACGCCGGACTTCGCGGTGAAGTAGAGGATGTGCTCGATCTCCACGCCGTCGCTCCCGGTCGTGGCCTCGGTGCGGGTGCCGATCGTGTAGGAGCCGGGGTCCGGGGGGACCGTCCCCGGCCACACCGTGAAGGAGCGGCGGGCGGCGTCGCTGGCGTCGACCAGCCACACCCGCTGCTGGCCGAGGGAGTAGACGATCCGGCGGCCCGTCCCGGAGCCGTCCGGCACCGCCACCGGCTTCTTCTCCGCCTCCGGTTCCGCCGACGGCTTCGCGGACGCCTTCGCGTCCGCCGTCGCCGACGCGCTCGGCCGGCTCGTGGCGGCGGTGGGCTTCGCCCCCTGGTCGGCCTGCACCGCCAGGACGGCCACCACGGCTATCGCCCCCGTGGTCAGCCCGGTCACCCAGGCCCACGAAGGAAGACGGGCTGGCACCGGTACGCATCTCCTCGGTCGGACGGAGTTCCGATCCCCGACATCAGGGGTCGGATCATCCTACTGCCAGCCCGTGCCCTGCCTCGTCCCCGCCGTCCCCGCGCTTCCTGTCGTTCCTGCCGTCCCCGCCGTCCCCGCCGTACCCACCGTTCCCGTCCAGCACCGGCAGCAGCTCCGGCAGGTGCCCGTCCGAGGCCTCGGCCGCGCGTCGGCGTTCCTCCGGGACCTCCCCGTACAGGGTGGTGCGGGGCTTCGCCGGGCGGCCGGCGGCCTCCGCGACCGCGATCAGGTCCTTGACCGACTTGTAGGAGCCGTAGGAGGAGCCCGCCATGCGGGAGATGGTCTCCTCCATGAGGGTGCCGCCGAGGTCGTTCGCGCCCGAGCGGAGCATCTGAGCCGCCCCCTCCGCGCCCAGCTTGACCCAGCTCGTCTGGATGTGGGGGATGTGCGGGTGGAGCAGGAGGCGGGCCATCGCCGTGACCGCGCGGTTGTCGCGGACCGTCGGGCCGGGACGGGCGATGCCGGCCAGGTAGACCGGGGCGTTGGTGTGCACGAAGGGGAGCGTCACGAACTCCGTGAAGCCCCCGGTCCGCTGCTGGATCCCCGCCAGGGTGCGCAGGTGCCCGAGCCAGTGGCGGGGCTGGTCGACGTGGCCGTACATCATCGTCGAGCTCGACCGGATGCCCAGCTCGTGGGCCGTCTCGACGACCTCGATCCAGGTCGCCGCCGGCAGCTTGCCCTTGGTCAGGATCCAGCGGACCTCGTCGTCGAGGATCTCCGCCGCCGTGCCCGGGATGGTGTCCAGGCCCGCCTCCTTCGCCGCCGTCAGCCACTCGCGGATCGACAGGCCGGTGCGGGCCGCGCCGTTCACCACCTCCATCGGGGAGAAGGCGTGCACGTGCATGCCGGGGACGCGCTCCTTGACCGCCCGCGCGATGTCGAAGTACGCGGTGCCGGGCAGGTCGGGGTGGATGCCGCCCTGCATGCAGACCTCCACCGCGCCCACGTCCCAGGCCTGTTGCGCCCGGTCGGCCACCTGCTCCAGCGAGAGCGTGTACGCGTCGGCGTCGGTGCGGCGCTGGGCGAAGGCGCAGAAGCGGCAGCCGGTGTAGCAGACGTTGGTGAAGTTGATGTTGCGGGTGACGATGTAGGTGACGTCGTCGCCCACCGCCGACTTGCGCACGTCGTCCGCCACCCCGCACAGCGCGTCCAGCGCCGGGCCGTCCGCGTGCAGCAGGGCGAGGGCCTCGGCGTCGGTCAGCCGCGTCGGGTCGTCGGCCGCCGTGCGCAGGGCGGCGCGCACATCGGTGTCGATGCGCTGCGGCGCCATCCCGGGGACGGCGGCCTCGCGCAGGGCCTCCCAGTCGCCGTAGACCTCGTCGAAGTCGTCGCGGCGGTCGGCGGTGCGGCCCTCGGTGTCGATGGTGCGGTGCAGGTCGGTGCGGCCGCTCGCGGTGAACGCCTCGTCCGGCTCCTGCCAGGGGCGGCCCTCGACCACCGCGTCCGGGCGGGCCAGGCCCGTGGCCGGGTCGGCGAGCGCGGCCACGTGCGGGCGCAGCCGCGGGTCCAGCCAGGGCTCGCCGCGGGTGACGAACTCCGGGTAGACGCAGAGGCGTTCGCGCAGCTCGAAGCCGGCTGCCCGGGACTTCTCGGCCAGTTCGTCGATCTGCGGCCAGGGCCGCTCGGGGTTGACGTGGTCGATGGTGAGCGGGGAGATGCCGCCCCAGTCGTCGATGCCCGCCGCGATCAGCCGCCCGTACTCGGAGTCGACCAGGTTCGGCGGGGCCTGGAGACAGGCGGACGGGCCCAGCACGTGCCGGGCGACGGCGACCGTGGCGACCAGCTCGTCGAGTTCCGCGTCCGGCATGCCGCGCATCGCGGTGTCCGGCTTGGCGCGGAAGTTCTGGACGATCAGCTCCTGCAGGCCGTGGTGGGCGCGGGAGATCCGGCGCAGGGCGAAGAGGGACTCGGCGCGCTCCTCGTAGGTCTCGCCGATGCCGATGAGGATGCCGGAGGTGAAGGGGACGGAGGAGCGGCCCGCGTCCTCCAGCACGCGCAGCCGCACGGCCGGCTCCTTGTCCGGGGAGCCGTGGTGCGGGCCGCCCGGCTCGGACCACAGGCGGGTCGCGGTGGTCTCCAGCATCATGCCCATGGAGGGCGCGACCGGCTTCAGGCGCTGGAAGTCGGTCCAGGTCAGCACGCCCGGGTTGAGGTGGGGCAGCAGGCCCGTCTCCTCCAGGATGCGGATGGAGATCGCGCGGACGTAGGCGATCGTGTCGTCGTAGCCGTGCGCGTCGAGCCATTCGCGCGCCTCGGGCCAGCGGTCCTCGGGCTTGTCGCCGAGGGTGATGAGGGCTTCCTTGCAGCCGGCGGCGGCGCCCCTGCGGGCGATGTCCAGCACCTCGTCCGGCGACATGAACATCCCGTGCCCGGCGCGGCGCAGCTTGCCGGGCACGGTGACGAACGTGCAGTAGTGGCACTTGTCCCGGCACAGCCGGGTCAGCGGGACGAAGACGCTCTTCGAGTACGTGATGACACCGGGACGGCCCGCCGCCTCGAGCCCCGCGTCCCGGACCCGGGCGGCCGAGGCGGACAGGTCCGTCAGGTGCTCGCCGCGCGCCTGGAGCAGGACCGCCGCCTCGGAGACGTCCAGGGAGACGCCGTCCCGGGCGCGTTTGAGGGCGCGACGCAGGGAGTTCTCGGTGGGGCCGGTTCCGGAGGCCGCGGAGGTCGTCATCCTTTGAGCATACGTTCGGGGTGATCAGGGCAAAGGGCGGCCGGGCGGGTAACCGGGCCGGGCGCCCGGCGGGTGGTCACCGGGCGTCGACGAACGGCTGGTACGCGTCCAGCGCCCGCAGCACCTCCGCCTCCCCCGCCGACGGCAGCTGCACCACGGTCTCCTCGATGCCGAGTTCGGCGAAGTGGGCGAGCTTGCCCGGGGTGGGGAGGACGGCGTACGGCACGACCTGGAGCGCGGCCGGGTCGCGGCCCGCGTCGGCCCAGGCGGAGCGCAGCGCGGGCAGCGACTCGGACAGGCCGCGCCCGCCGATGGGCAGCCAGCCGTCGGCGTACTCGCAGAGGTGCGCGAACAGCCTCGGCCCGGCCGCCCCGCCGATCAGCGTGCGCGGGCCGACGATCGGACCGCGCGGCTTCTGCACCGGCTTGGGGTACGCGACGCTGGCCCGGACGCTGCCGAACTCGCCCTCGTACGCGGTCGGTTCCTCCGCCCACAGCGCCCGCATCAGTCCCATCCGGTCCCGGACCAGCTCGCGCCGGGTGCGCCACTGCACTCCGTGGTCGGCGGCCTCCTCGACGTTCCAGCCGAAGCCGAGCCCGAGCGTGAACCGGCCGCCGGAGAGGTGGTCCAGGGTGGCGATCTGCTTGGCCAGGTCGATCGGGTCGTGCTGCGCGGCGAGCGTGATGCCGGTGGCGACCCCGAGCCGCTCGGTGACGGCGGCGGCCTGCCCGAGCGCGACGAAGGGGTCCAGGGTGCGGCCGTACTCGCGGGGCAGTTCACCGCCCGCCGGGTACGGGGTGGTCCGCTCGACGGGGATGTGCGTGTGCTCGGGCAGGTACAGCCCGGCGAACCCGCGCTGCTCCAGCTCCCGGGCGAGCCGGACGGGGGTGATCGTCTCGTCGGTGAGGAAGATCGTGACGGCGATGCGCATGGGCGGCCTTTCGTACGCGGACGACGGACCCATCAATACCGCCGCCCGCCCCATCTGTCCATACCGACCGGTCGGCAT
>NZ_MSGP01000196.1 GCF_002078235.1 Streptomyces viridosporus | reverse complement strand
CACCCAGACCGCCAACGTCCGCTCGATGCGCCTCGCGGCGAAGGGTCCCGGTAGTACTCGGACCCCGGAAGGAGTGCCCGGAGAACTGAGCCGAATGTGAGGCCGGGTCAGGGCGCCCCGAGCCCTGACCGGGCCGCTCCGCTTGACACTCAGGGCACCTCGGGGCCGTCGTGGAAGGTGCCGTCCGGGGCGTAGGGCCAGGCGTTGGAGACGCAGCCGTTCAGGCCTTTGATCTGCTGCATCATCACCGGGGCCGGCTCGCCGAGCCCGGGGCATCCGCGGTGGCCGTAGCCGAGCCAGTGCCCGACCTCATGGTTGATGACCAGTGCCCGGTACTCCTCGGGCGGTCCGTCGAATTCGGGTGAACCGAGCTGCCAGCGCTTGAGGTTGACCGCGACCGTCCGGTCGACCCGGCAGTTGAGCTCGCCGTGGGTGTCGAGGCCGCCGGTCGCGCAGATGGCGTCGGCGGTGCTCGGCGTGGCGATGCGGATCACCAGCGCGGCGCTGCCGTCGGCGACCTGCCGGAAGGCGACGTCGCCGCCGTGCGACCAGCCCTGTTCATGGTTCAGGATCGCGGCGATCTGCTCGGCGGCTTCGTCGGGGTCGACACCGATGCCGTCCTCGACCTCCACCCGGTACGGTCTGCCCGCCCTGGTGTTCTCCACTCCGGCGGTGGCGACGGTGAAGGTACCCGGACCGGACTCCGGCACGGACGTCGGGGCGGTAGTCGGAGTGTGCGTCGGGCTCGGGGTGGAGCTTGGCGCGTGGGCTCCCCGGGCGACGACGGTCGGTGTGAGGACCGGGCCAAAGCGGTCGGGCAGCCCGGGTATGTCCGGGAGTCGTTCGACGGAAGCCAGGTAGGCCGAAGCGGCACCAAGGGCCAGAAGCGTGATGGTGGCGGTTATCCGGCGGCGGCGCCGGGCAGCCTGGTGGGCGCATGCCCTGGAGCGGGCGGCGGGAGACGAGCCGGCACGGCGCACGTCTGTTCTGTTGCTCACCTGGAAACTGCCACCTGCCTTATGTCGAGCATGAGTTCTCGTCCGGTTTCGTCAAAGGCTGTCGGCACGCGGCGCCCCGGCAGCCCGCCGGAGCGAGGACGGGTCAACCCGCCGACACCAGAGCCGGCCGGGGCTTGTCGGTCGGCGCTGCGGCCGGGGCGCGCCACCAGCGGCGGGACGCCAGTGCGGCCAGGACGGCGCCGGTGGCGTTGACCAGTACGTCGTCCACGGAGGACACCCGGTCCAGTTGCAGGACGTACTGGAGCGTCTCGACCAGGACCGAGCAGCCCGCCCCGAGCGCCAGGATCCGCGGCACCGACGCCAGCGCGGTGAACCGCATCGGGGCGAAGAAGCCGAGCGCCGCGAACACCAGCAGGTTGCCGAGGATCCCGAGCAGCCCCATCGTGAGCAGGTCCACCACCGGGACCAGGCTGTAGCGGCCGGGGACCTCACCGGCCCGCGCGCCCGGCATCAGGATCAGCCACACCCACGGCACCGTCCCGTGGACCAAGCCGACCTCGGCCAGCGACCTGCGCCGCGCCCAGGCCGACTCGGTGCCGACGGCCCTCCGGCGGCGCGCCAGGAGCCACACCACCAGCGCGGACAACGGCAGCGCGGCCACCACGCTGAGCACCACACCGTTGAAGGTGAAGAGCCAGGCGTGCCACCCGCCGCGCATGACCAGCGGCACGGACCGCACGAGCAACCGCAGCACGAACACGGCGACCGCCGCACCGGGGATCCCCAGACCGACGAGCACGATCCAGAAGACGATCGTCCTCCGCGCGCGACGGGCCGGGGCTGACAGTGGTGTGTTCTGATCCATGCCTCAACTGAATACGGAGAGATGTTGCGGTGGCGTATGCGCTTTTCGATACGCTCGCGATACACGGAATCCCCCACTTCAAGGAACCGGCGGGCGCGAGCCGGCTGTGGCATCCAGGACGATCTCGCCGCGGCGTTGTGTCAATCGTGAGGGGATGTCCTGCGTCGCTCAGGTCTGGGCGCCGGCCACGGTCGTTGCGGCGCACCACTGCCATGGTGCGGGGACGCTGTGGGCAGTTCTACAGTGATGCGGAGCCCGCCGGCGGAGCGCGGGGTGATGGTGAGCGTTCCGTCGTGTGCGTGGGTGATGGTCTTGACGATGGCCAGCCCGAGGCCGACGCCCGCCTGGTCGGTGTGTACGCGCTCGGTGCCGCGCTGGAACGGCTCGGTGAGCGTCGAGACCAGCTCCGGGGTGACCTGCTCGCCGGTGTTCTCGACAGTGAGCACCACCGTCTTGGGGCGGACGCTGGTATTCACCCACACGGTGCCCTGTTCAGGCAGGTTGTGGACGATCGCGTTCTGCACGAGGTTCATGGTCAGCTGCAGCAGGAGCGCCGGCGATCCGCTCGTGAGGGCGATGTCGCCGAAGGTCTCGATGGTGACGCCACGCTTTTCCGCGAGGGGGAGGAGCGTTTCGGTGGCTTCTTCCGCCACGAGGGACAGGTCGACGTGTTCGCGGGTGAAGGACCGCTGGTCGGCGCGGCTGAGCAGGAGCAGTGCTTCAGTGAGGTCGATGGCTCGGGTGTTGACGGCGTGGAGGCGGTCGATGAGTGGGTCGGTGGCGCGGTTCGGATCGGCGCGGGCCACGTCGAGCAGTGACTTCGAGACCGACAGCGGGGTGCGCAGCTCGTGAGAGGCGTTGGCTGCGAATCTCTGCTGTTCGGCGACGTGTGCTTCGAGCTGCGCGAGCATCGTGTCGAAGGCGTCGGCGAGTTCGCGGAACTCGTCCTTGCGGCCCTGCAGTTGGATCCGGTGGGACAGCGATCCGGCTGCGGCCGTACGGGTGGCGTGGGTGATGCGGTCCAGGGGGGCGAGCATGCGTCCGGCGAGGATCCATCCTCCCAGCAGGCCGAACACCAGGAGGAACGCCATTACTGCGGCTGCCATTGGGGCGAAACCGCGCACGAAGTCGACGCCCGGAGTTTGTCTCCATGCCCCCTCTGGGGTGGTTCGCAGCCACCCCTGTTGCAGGAGAAATACTCCAATGGCGGTGAGCAGCAAGGCACCTGCGAGCATGAGGAATCCGGCGTAGCTGAGGGTGAGCTTGAGGCGGACGCTCAAGCCGGGCTGCCTATCCACGGTCACCACCCCCATGCCCGGCGACGGGTGCTGTGTCGATCCGGTAGCCGACGCCCGGCACGGTGGCGATGACCCAGGGTTCGCCGAGACGCTTGCGCAGCGCCGAGACCGTGATGCGTACGGCGTTGGTGAACGGGTCGGCGTTCTCGTCCCATGCCCGCTCCAGCAGCTCTTCGGCACTGACGACACCGCCTTCCGCGGCAACGAGGACTTCGAGCACGGCGAACTGTTTCCGCGTGAGCGCGACGTAGCGGCCGTCGCGGTAGACCTCGCGGCGGAACGGATCCAGCCGCAGGCCTGCGATCTCTCGCACGGGAGGCCTGGCGTGCGCACGCCTGCGGTCGAGCGCCCTGAGCCGCATGACGAGCTCTTGCATCTCGAACGGCTTCGTGAGGTAGTCGTCGGCGCCGAGTCCGAACCCGGATGCCTTGTCGTCGAGCCGGTCGGCGGCGGTGAGCATGAGGATCGGCATGCCGCTGCCGGAGGCGACGATGCGTTTGGCGATCTCGTCGCCGGAGGGTCCGGGGATGTCGCGGTCGAGGACGGCGATGTCGTAGGTGTTGATGCTCAGCATTTCCAGAGCGGTGTCGCCGTCACCGGCGATGTCGGCCGCGATCGCTTCCAGGCGTAGGCCGTCGCGGATGGCCTCTGCCAGATACGGCTCGTCCTCGACAATCAACACACGCATGTCATCAAGGCTACGAGCCGGCTCATATCGTCGGCGTATCGAAAAACGCATACGTGCCGGCAACACCGCAGTGAGCACCGTGGTACGCCCGGCGAGGCCGACGGCCTCGTCCCCGACGGCGTGACGGTCTTCGATGACGCGATTCCGGCTCTGGCCAACCTCGATCCAGGTCTGCTCAAGGCTCTCCTCCGGGCTGCGACGCCCAGGACCCGAGGATGCAGCGGTGACCGGCAGTGAACGAGGATGCAGCGGTGACCGGCAGTGAGCGAGGACAGACGATGACGCAGGTCGACACGGCGGAGACCGGACAGGGCGGCTCCGGCCGCCGGGACATCGGCTCCGGTGCCGGGCGCGCGGGCATCCGCCGGGCGATACGCGCCGTCTCCCGGCCAGGGCCTGGAAGCGCGGCCGGGTCCTGGCGACTCTGGCGCTGCTGCTCGGCCTGCTCATGCTGCTGCACGCGAAGATCCCGAATCGAATCGGTGGCCTCGGCAGCCTGGTGGAGACCTTCCTGCCGTGGTTCGGCCTGTTCATCCCGGTGCTGCTGGCCGGGGCGCTGTGGCGCCGCTCCGCCTCCGCGGTGGTCGCGCTGCTGCTGCCGGTCACCGCGTGGCTGAACCTCTTCGGTGGGCTGCTCGTCGACAGGTCACAGGCGGGCAGTGACCTGACCGTGGTCAGCCACAACGTCGGCGCCGAGAACCCCGACCCGGCCGGCACCGCCCGCGACCTGGCCGCCTCCGGTGCGGACCTGCTGGCACTGGAGGAGATCACCTCGCAGGCCAAGGGCACGTACGAGAAGGAGCTGGCGCAGGCGTACCCGCACCACACGGTGCGGGGCACGGTCGGGCTGTGGAGCAAGCTGCCGCTGTCGGACACCCGGCCGGTCGACACCCAACAGGACGCCGGGCCGCGTCCACCAGGCCATCACTCGGCTGGCCATTGCTTGCGGCCGCAAGCCCAGAGGGTCGAGACCGAAGTGATCTTCCAGTTCGTGCCGCAGGAGCTCACCGATCTCGGTCCGGCCGGTGCCGGAACCGAGCCGCTGGAGGAGAGGGGTGAGCATGCAGTCGTACTCGTCCTGCACATCGTCAGCGACGCCCACCGGATCCCACTCATTGAGCAGACGCCGCAGGCCGTCCTCGGTGGAGGTGTTCCAGGGTCCCATCGCCCCAGACTGCCACCCAGAACGATCACCATCACCCACCTGCTGATCCAAGCGAAACCGCCTGGAGGTGGGGAGCGTACTTGGCCGCCGGGCCATGCGGGGGCGGGGGCCGTCACCGCGGTCATCGGGGAGCGGAAGGATCGGCGTTCTCGCTTTTTCGTTGCGCGCTTCCCTGGCGCGGATACGTGTCCCGTCCGAAAATACGATTCGATGCAGTGAGCTGTGGAGATGTCGCTCGGTCAGGCGGCGCGGTGATACTGGTTGATCAATCCTCCGAGGATGGATTCTCGTCGGATCCGGTGGTTCTGGAGATCGGCGACGATGGCCGGGGCGGGTGGTTCGGTGCTATCGGGGGATAGTTGCTGCCGGGACTGGTGCGGCCGGTGCTGGATGTACTCGGTCAGCACCTTTACGGAATGGGCCTCGTTGTAGATCAGCACGCGGTCGAGGACCTCGCGGCGCAGGGTGCCCACGGCTCTCTCGCAGATCGCGTTCGCTTTGGGTGCCCGCGGTGGACTGAGCAGGACCTCCACGTCGTCGGCCTCGAAGACGGCGTCGAAGGCGCTGGTTTACCTACTGTCCCGGTCGCGGAGAAGGAAGCGCAGGGAATCCATGCGGCGGTCCAGTGCCATGGCGAGGTTCCTCGCCTGTTGAACGGTCCACTGGGCGGTGGGGTGCGCGGTGACACCGGCGAGGTGGATTCGTCTGGTGTCGTGCTCGATGAAGACCAGGGCGTACAGGCGCTTGAGGGAGATGGTGTCGAGGTGCAGGAAGTCGGCGGCGAGGATGCCGTGGGCCTGGGCGGTGAGGAATTCACGCCAGGGCGGGCCGGAGCGCTGCGGAGCGGGATCGATGCCGGCGGCGCGCAGGATCTCCCAGACCGTGGACGGGGCGATCGAGTAGCCGAGGCGGGCGAGTTCGCCTTGGATCCGGCGGTGGCCCCAGGCGTGGTTCTCCTTCGCCAGGCGCAGGATGAGTTGCTTGATGGTGGGCGCGGTGGAGGGCCGTCCTGGGCGGCTGCGCTGAGGATGCGTCCATTTCCGGGCGACGAATCGCCGGTGCCAGGCCAGCAGCGTGGTAGGGGTGACCGCGAACACCTGACGCCAGCGCTCGCGTGGGATCAGCCGGGAGAGCACGGCGAGCCAGATTCGGTCGGCGGGCTCGTAGCGGACCCGGGCGATCTGGCGGCGCAGCACCGCGTTCTCGTGCCGCAACGCCAGCACCTCCGCATCCTTCGCTACGCGGCTGCGCAGTACGGCAGCGGGCACCGTGATCAGATTCCGGACCAGCGCGGTGACGATGGACAGCGGCATCGAAGGATCGTCGCAGATGCTGTGCCGGCCAGTCCTGTGATCTGGGAACTTCCAGCTCAGGCCCCAGAATCGTGTTTCCGAGCGGGACAGGCGGCCCCGCCACCGAACCAGACGTGGCGCAGAAGGCCGGGATGAGGGACCGTGCAGGAACCCACCCTGGCGTACGGCCTGATGGCACGCATAGGCAGGCGGCCCGGAGAGAACCCGGCCCGCCTTCCTGAACTCCCCCGCGACCCGGTGCAGCGTTCAGTACTGCTCGAAAGCCGTGCTCGCGTCGTCGTCCGCGCCGAAGGCGTCCGCCGCGGCGGTCGGGGCGAAGCCGGGCGGGCTGTCCTTCAGGGCCAGGCCCAGGCCGGCCAGCTTCGCCTTGACCTCGTCGATGGACTTCGCACCGAAGTTGCGGATGTCCAGCAGGTCCGCCTCGGAACGCGCCAGGAGCTCACCCACCGAGTGGACGCCCTCGCGCTTGAGGCAGTTGTAGGAGCGGACCGTGAGCTCCAGCTCCTCGATCGGCAGCGCCAGGTCGGCGGCGAGCGCGGCGTCCGTCGGGGACGGGCCCATGTCGATGCCCTCGGCGTCGATGTTGAGCTCGCGGGCCAGACCGAACAGCTCGACCAGCGTCTTGCCGGCCGACGCCATGGCGTCGCGCGGACGCATGGCCTGCTTGGTCTCGACGTCGACGATCAGCTTGTCGAAGTCGGTGCGCTGCTCGACACGGGTCGCCTCGACCTTGTAGGTGACCTTGAGAACCGGCGAGTAGATCGAGTCGACCGGGATCCGGCCGATCTCCTGGCCCACCTGCTTGTTCTGCACCGCGGAGACGTAGCCGCGACCGCGCTCCACGGTCAGCTCCATCTCCAGCTTGCCCTTGCCGTTGAGCGTGGCGAGGACGAGGTCGGGGTTGTGCACCTCGACACCGGCCGGCGGCGCGATGTCGGCGGCGGTGACCAGACCCGGGCCCTGCTTGCGCAGGTACATCAC
>NZ_MSGP01000195.1 GCF_002078235.1 Streptomyces viridosporus | reverse complement strand
CGAGGTGCTCGAGCACCTCGTCGACCCGGACGCGGCGCTCGACGAGATCCGCCGCGTGCTGCGCCCCGGCGGCCATCTGATGCTCTCCACCCCGAACCTGGCCGCCTGGTACAACCGGGTGCTGCTGCTGGCCGGGGTGCAGCCGGTGTTCTCCGAGGTCAGCCTGCGCGGCATCCACGGCCGACCGGGCACCGAGGTGGTCGGGCACCTGCGCCTCTACACGGCCCGCGCGCTGCGGGAGTTCGTCGCCGCGTCCGGTTTCACCGTGGTGCGTCTCGAGGGCGCCCCCTTCCACGGGGTCCCGCGTGCGCTGCGGCCGCTGGACCGGCTGGCCTGCGCCGGCCCCTCGCTCGCCTCGATCCTGCTGCTGCACGCGCGGAAGACGTGAGGGGGCCGGGGGGTCATGTGGTGGGGAGTGACCGCCGCCCTGCTGGCGAACGTCCTCTACAGCGGCGGGTTCGTCCTGGAGAAGCGGGCGCTGGCCACCCTGCCCGAAGTGACGGTCCGCCGGCCCGCCCGGCTGCTGCGGCTGGTGCTCGGCAGCCCGCTGTGGATCGGCGGCGCCCTGGCCCTCGCGGCCGGTTTCGCCGCCCAGCTGGTGGTGTACCGCACGCTGCCGATCGCCGCCGCGCAGGGCCTCTTCGTCTCCGGCCTGGTGCTGCTCGTGCTGCTGTCGGCCCAGTTGCTGGGCGAGGAGACCAGCGGCCGGGAGCGGTACGCGCTGGGCGCCATCCTGCTCGCCCTGCTGATGGTGGTGCTGTCGCTGCGCGAGGGCGGTCCGGGCGCCGACGCCGTGGGCCACGCGGCGCCGTACCCGCTGATCCTGCTGGTGTGCGTGCCGTCGCTGGCGGCCGGGGTGTGGCTGTACGCCTCCGCCGAGCGCCGTGCCCGGCGCCGCCACCGGATGCCGACCACGGGCGTCGAGTACGGCGTGGCCGTCGGCCTGCTCTACGGCGTCAGCTCGCTGGCCATCAAGGGGGTGTCGGGCCGGCTGACGACCGACGGCGTCGGCGGCGCGGTGCCCGCCCTGCTGCTCTCCCCGTACCCGTATCTGCTGCTGTTCACCGGCGCGTTCGGTCTGGTGATGTCGCAGGCGGCGCTCCAGCGCTGCCGGGCCTCGCTGATCGTGCCGGTGTGCACGACCGTCTCCTGTCTGTACTCGGCGGTGCTCGGCACGCTGTCGTTCGGCGAGGAACTCCCCGACGAGCCGCTGCGGCTGGCGTTGCGCGTCGCGGGCACGGTGCTCGCGGTCGCCGTGCTGCTGGTCATGCCGAAGCACGACACCGCCCGCCGACCGACCCCCGCGCCCGAGGAGCTGACATCCGGTGAACCCCGACGACCCGCTGCTGCGGATCCTGGCCTGCCCGCTCGACAAGGGCCCGCTGCACCTGCTGCCCCCCGCCCCCGGCGCGGACCGTGAGGAGGGGACGGGCGGACGGGCGGCGCGGGAGGAGTCCCTGTACAACCCGCGCCTGCGCCGCCGCTATCCGATCGTCGACGGCATCCCGCAGTTGCTGCCCTCGTCCGGCGAGCAGGTCCCGGACGAGGAGCACGAGGAGCTGCTGACCCGCATCTCCCCCGCGCACCGCCCCGACACCCCCGGGACGGCGCCGTGACGCCGCCCGCGCACCGGACCCCGGCCGCCCGCGCGGCGGCCTTCCTGCCCACCCGTGCCGTGGCCCTCGCGGCCCGGACGGTCTACCCCCGCTTCGAGCCCGAGCTGGCCCGGCTCGCCGACCTGTGCCCGCCGGGGTGCGACACGGCGGTGGACGTCGGCGGCTGGTACGGCCCGTGGACGCACCGGCTGGCCCGGCGCGTCCGGCGCGTGGTGACCGTCGAACCGGTCCCCCACCTGGCGCGGCTGCTCGCCGCCACCGCCCCGCCGAACGTACGGGTGATCCGCGCGGCGGCCTCGGACCGCTCCGGCACGGCCCGGTTGTGGCTGCCGCCGGACGACGACGGCGACCGGGGCGTGTCGTCCCTGGTCCGCCGGGACATCCACGGCCACTGCCTGGACGTCACCTGCGTCGCCCTGGACGAACTGGGCCTGCGCGACGTCGGCTTCATGAAGATCGACGTGGACGGCAACGAGTCGGCGGTGCTGCGCGGTGCGGCCGGCATCCTGGCCCGCGACCGCCCGGCCCTCTTCGTGGAGCTGGAGTCCCGCATCCAGCCCGTCGCCCCCGTGGTGACGTACCTGTCCCGCCTCGGCTACGACGGCTGGGTCCTGCCCGCCGGCACCTGGATCCCGCTGTCCCGCTTCCCCCTGGAGGCCCACCAGGCCCGCACCTCGTACGTCGTCTCGCACGGCCTGCTCCGCCGGGTCCTGCCCTACGGCCCGCTGAGGGGCCCGCGCTACGTCAACTCGGTGCTGTTCCTGCCGGACGGCCGCCGCCCCGGAGGGGCGCGCAGGGGCGACGATGGTTTCCATGCCCTCCGCGAAGCCCCCCGCTAGCCCCTTCACCGCGCTCGACTTCCAGCTGGTGCTGCTGCGCCGCATGGCCGACTTCAACCCCGACCTGGTGGAGGACGCCCGGCGCACGCTGGGCGCGCCCCTCGCGCGGATGCGCGAGGCCAACAGGCGCTGGCAGGCGATGGTCCGCTCCCCGCGCTCCCGGCCGCCCCTGTCCCGGTACCGCTCCGTCCTCGGCGAGCCGGAGTCCCGGACCCCGCGCCGGGTCGGCGACCTCGACGGCGAGGCGTGGCAGTGGCCGGTCCCGCTCTGGCCCGACCTGCGCTTCGAGGTCCTGACCGGCCCCGGGGGCGCCGTCCTGAACGAGTGGCTGGTCCGCGCGCCGGGCGCCGCGCCTCCCGCCCCGCGCACGCTGGAGGACCTGACGCCCTGGTCCTGCACGGTGGACGAGGCCGCCCGCGCCTTCCCCCCGGCCCGTCTCCTGGAGGGCACGGCGCCGACCCGGTGGGGCCTGGCCCTCACCGCCCCGGACGTCCGGGGCGAACGCCACGAGGTGGTCGCGGAGTTCACCTGGGGCCTGCTGCAGCGGACGGCGGTCAGCGGCCTCCCGCGGCCTTGAGGACCTCCTCCACCACGCGCTCCACGGACCCCGGGTGCAGCGACAGGAACAGGTTCGGCTCGACCAGCTCCAGCTCCATCACGCACGGCTCCCCGTCCGGCCCGTCCACGAGGTCGACCCGGGCGTACAGCAGCTCGGGCGCCCCGGGCACGGCGGCCAGGGCCCGCTCGGCGACGGCGCGTTCGGCCGGGGCGGGCGTCCAGGCGGTCAGTCCGGGATGGGCGACCTTGCGCTCGTCGTAGGGCGTCCCGGGCGCGAGCACCGCCTGCTTGCGGCTGGCGTGCAGCAGACGCCCGCCGAAGAACTGCAGCGCCCGCTCACCGGCGGTGTCGATGCCCCGCACGTACGGCTGCACCATCGCGGTGAGCCCGTCGGCGTGCATCCGCCGCAGGTGCCGTACGGCCGTGTCGTGCTCCTCGGGCGCGTAGCGGGCGGCGAACCGGGCGCCGGCGCCGGAGGCCGGCTTGACGACGTACTCGTGGTCGGCCGGGAGGTCGGCCGGGTCCCCCGGGGCCAGGTAGCGGGTGGGGACGACCGGCACGCCGGCCGCGGCGAGGTCGCCGAGGTACCGCTTGTCGGTGTTCCACCGCACCACGTCCGCCGGATTGGCCAGCCGGGTGGCCCTGCCGCACCGCTCGGCCCAGGCGGTGAACTCGGCGGCCCGCCAGCTGTAGTCCCAGGTCGAGCGGATCACGGCGAGGTCGAAGCCGCTCCAGTCGGTCTCCTCGTCGTCCCACGCCACGGCGGACGCCTCGGCCCCGGCCTCCCGGAGCGCCCGCACCAGCCCCGGCAGGTCACGGTCCTCGGCCACCGCGGGTCCGGGCCGGCAGGTCACGAGCGCGATGCGGGGCACGGCGGGCTCCCCCTCTCGTACGAACGGTCGATCGGACCGGCAGGCTAGCAATCCGGGGGGTGCGGTCCCTGCCCCGCCCGCCTCCGGAACCGGAAGCAGCAACCGGAACGCGCGCTTGACCTTCCCCTTCGGTGAAGCCCCAGCATCGGTGGCGGAACGCGGAACGACGCGGAACGACGCGGAACGACGCAGGGTGACGCAGGACGACCACGAGACGTACGGGGGACCTATGGGGATGCTGACGATCGGCGCGTTCGCGAAGGCGTGCCGGCTGTCCCCGAAGGCACTGCGCCTGTACGACGAGCTGGACCTGCTGCGGCCCGCCCGGGTGGCCCCGGACACCGGCTACCGCTACTACGCGACCGGGCAGTTGGAGCGGGCCCGGCTGGTGGCGTGGCTGCGGCGGCTGGGCATGCCGCTGGCGCAGATACGCCACGTCTGCTCGCTGGGCACCGCGGCCGCCGCCGGGGAGATCCGGGCGTACTGGGCCCGGGTCGAGGCGGAGACGGCCGTACGGCGGGACCTCGCCGCGTTCCTGGTCGATCACCTGACGGAAGAGTCGAGAAGGGACACCACCATGAACGCCACCACCCTGGAACTGCGCCACCACGCCCACTCCGACCGGGGCCGCGTCCGCCCCGCCAACCAGGACACCGCGTACGCGGGCAGCCGGCTGCTGGCCGTGGCCGACGGCTTCGGTCCGGCGGGCGCGCCGGCGAGCGGTGCGGCGGTGGAGGCGCTGCGGTTCCTGGACGCGGGGGAGATACCGGCGGGCGGTGTCCTCAACCTCCTGGAGGACGCGGTCCAGGGCGCGGCGCAGGCGGTGCGCGACGCGGCCGCCGGCGCGGAGGAGGCGGGCACCACGCTGACCGCCCTGCTGTGGACGGGCTCCCGGCTGGCCCTGGTCCACCTGGGCGACTCGCGGGTGTACCTCCTGCGCGACGGCACGCTGTTCCGCATCACCCACGACCACACGGTGGTCCAGTCGCTGCTCGACGAGGGCCGCCTGACTCCGGAGGAGGCCGCCTCCCACCCCCAGCGCTCCCTCCTGCTGAAGGCCCTCACCGGCGCCGGGACGAGCGCGTCCCCGGACCTCCGTCTCCACGACGCCCGCCCCGGCGACCGCTACCTCCTCTGCTCCGACGGCCTCCCGGCCGTCGTCCCCGACGACACGATCCAGCGCCTCCTCGCCGCCGCCCCGGCCCCGGACGACGCGGTCCACGCCCTGATCACCGAGGCCAACGGGGCAGGGGGCCCGGACAACGTCAGCTGCGTGGTGGCGGACCTGGTGGAGACGGCGACCTGATCCACGGCCGGGGCGGAGCGGACGGTCCTGTGGCCTCCGTCTCCGCTGCCGCTGCCGCTGCGATCCGAACACCGGGGCCGCCCCGTTCCGCCGGGGCGGGCGGGCCGGCCCCGGTGCAACGGGGCGGCCCGGTCAGCGGTAGTGCTCGAGGTTCCCCCCGCTGCCGTTGCAGGCTTCCGGGCCGGTCGCCACCGGCGGCCGTTCCTCGAGGATCCGCCGGGCGCGGACCTCTCCCCGGCTGATCTGCCACAACTCCGCGTCGAGGATCCGCAACTCCTCGGCCGGTGGTGGTAGGTGGGTCATGCCGTGGAGTGTGGCGCGCGTCATGCCGCGGAGCATGAGTGAGCGTACTCAGGTCCGTACTCAGATCCCGCGCGGTGAAGGCCCCGACCCGCGGGCTCGCCGCATGGACGAGGTGCCCTACGGTTCCACGCATGACTCCGATCAGCCCCGAGAGCCCACTGACCTCCGAAGACGCCCGGGCGCTGCTTGCCATTTGGCGGGACGGCGACCCGGAGGACCATGAGTACGCCCCGATCCCCTTCTGGTCCTCCTTCCCGGACCGAGCGGCCCCCTGGTTCGCGGCCGAGGGACCGCGTGCCCCAGCCGTGCCCGACGCAGGGGTCGGGCACGGTCGACAACGGCAACGAGCGGTCGCGTCCGTGCCCGCCGACAGGATCGATGAAACCGCGGGTCACCGCCAAGACACCCTGCCGCTCTCCCGAGGTGGTGGGCAGATCCGCCCGCTGTTCGTCCATCGGTGTCCGGGACGTGTGCCCCGGTCGGTCCCTCTGCCTGCTGCGTTTCCGCGGTGGGAAACCGGCTGTGCAGGAAGGAGAGTTCGGACGAGGATGTCTGTATGCGGGTAGGAGTGGTAGGGTTCAGGGTGACTCCACCCACGCGTAA
>NZ_MSGP01000194.1 GCF_002078235.1 Streptomyces viridosporus | reverse complement strand
GCGCGGACCTGTGCGCGCGGTCGGCCGCCCTCCGGGAGTAGCCCCCGGGCGGCGGGAGACCGCCTACCGCATCTCGCGCACCGCCCTGGAGCCCAGCACCGCCAGGCCGGTCGCGGCGAGCACCGCGGCCACCACCGAGAACAGGGCGAACGCGCCCCTGCCGGCCAGCGCCCCGCAGACGATCAGCGACAGCGGGGCGACGGCGTAGCCGAGCACCATGTCGACGGAGACGACGCGGCTGAGCACGTCCCGGGGGATGTTCCGCTGGATCCAGCTCAGTCCGAACACGCCCTGGAAGCCGATGGCGAACCCCATGGCGAGGACGGTCGCCACGACGACCGGGGTGCTGTGCACCAGTCCCAGGACGGCCATCCCCGCGCCGAGCCAGCCGGCCAGTGCGGCCACCAGCAGGCCGACCCTGGGCCGCCCGCCGAGGGCGCCGCCGGCGAGCGTGCCGAGCACGGCTCCCGCGGCGAGGGAGCCGTTGAGCACGCCGAGCGTGGCCGAGCCGCCGCGCAGCACCTGGTCGGCGAGGGTGGCGAAACCGACCGTGAAGGGCCCGGCGTAGCAGAAGTTGACGGCGGTGTCGAGGACGACGACGGTCCGCAGCCGCGGGTCGCGGGCGGTGTACGCGACGCCCTCGCGGATGCGGGCGGCGAGGGACGCCTGCTTCTCGGGCGTGCCGTCCGTGCCGGCGCGGGGCGCCCTGGGACGGGTGCGGACGCGGGCCACGCACAGGCCGCACAGGGCGAAGCAGACGGCGTCGACGAGGAAGGCGACCGGCGCCCGGGTCAACGCGATGACCAGGCCGCCGACGGCCGGGCCGAGGACGGCGGCGGTCCGCGCGCCGGCCCCCATCAGCGCGTTGGCCGGGGTGAGCAGTTCGTCGTCGACCACCGAGGGCAGGATGGAGACGCGCGCGGGCTGGAAGAAGGCGTCGACGGTGCCGAAGGCGGCGGCCGCGGCGCACAGCATCCACACCGTCAGGTTCCCGCTCAGCCCGGCCAGTCCGACGGCCGCCATCAGCACGGCCCGCGTCCAGCTGGAGGCGACCATGAGGGTGCGCGGGGACATCGAGTCGCCGAGACCGCCGCCGACCAGGGTGAACAGGGCGCGGGGGACGGCCTGGAAGGCCAGGACGTAGCCGAGGGTGAGGGTGGAGCCGGTCAGGCCGAGGGTGATCCAGGAGAACGCGACGACGCTGAAGCCGTCGCCCAGCAGGGACAGCGCCTGCCCCGTCCACAGGAGCCGGAAGGACCGGTGCCGGACGGGGGCCCACAGGCGTGGGCCGGCGTCGGCGAGGGTGGTGGCCATGGGGTGCCTTTCGTCGGACCGGGGCCCGGTCAGTAGTGGACGGGCAGCGCGGTGAGGCCGCGGTTGAGCAGGGAGGGCTGCCAGGTCGGGCGGCCGGGGTCGGCGAGGGTCAGGCCGGGGTGGTCGCACACCAGCGTGCGGACGGCGGCCACGGCGACCAGGCGGGCCAGGGCGGCGCCGATGCAGAAGTGGGCGCCGAAGCCGAAGCCGAGGTGGGTGGCGCCGCAGCGGCGGACGTCGAACCGGCCGGGGTCGGGGAAGCGGGCCGGGTCGCGGTTGGCGGCGGCGGTGACGAGGAAGATCCGGTCCCCGGCGCGCAGGGTGCGGCCGTCGAGGTCGAGGTCGCGGGCGGCGGTGCGGATGGACATCTTGGACGGGCCGTCCAGGCGCAGGGTCTCCTCCACCGCCCCCCGGGCCAGTTCGGGTTCGGCCCGTACGGCGGCCAGTTGGTCGGGGCGGGTGTGCAGGGCCAGGACGGTGTTGGCGATGAGGTTGCTGGTGGTCTCCCCGCCGGCGAACGCCATCTGGGTGAGCATCCCGACGAACTCCTCCTCGGTGACCGAGTCGCCGACCCGGCCCTCCCGGAGCACCTGGCTGATCAGGTCGTCGCCCGGTTCGGCGCGCCGCCGGGCGACGAGGGCGCCGAGGTAGTCGTCGAGGCTCACCAGCGCCTGGAGGGAGGCCCGGTACTCGCTCTCCTCCTGGGCGGTGCCGAGGACGAGGTCGGCGACACGGGCGTTCCAGTACCAGAAGGAGGGCCCGTCGGTGGGCGGGATGCCGAGCCAGCGGGCGAACACCAGGGCGGGCAGCGGTCTGGCGACGTCGGCCAGGAGGTCGCCGGTGCGGCCGGGCGTCGCCCGGCGGGCGAGGACGGCCCGGGTCGCCTTCTCGGTGAAGGCGCGGTAGCGGGCCACGGCGCGGGCGGCGAACGCCTCCTGGAAGACCTGGCGCAGCCTGCGGTGCTCGGGCGGGTCGTTGAAGACCATCCAGCGCGAGAGGATCCCGAAGGCCCGTTCGGCGTCCTCGCGGGCGCCCTGCGGGACGGCGTCCATCAGGGGCCGCACCCGGTCGGCGGAGACCGCGGGGTCGCGCAGGCAGCGCATCACCTGGTCGTACCCGGTGACGAGCCAGGCGTGGTGCAGGGGGCTCCAGTGGACGGGCGCGTGGTCGCGCAGGGCGTCGAGGTGGCCGTAGGGGTCGGCGATCATGTCCGGGGAGAGCAGGTAGCGCTCGGTAAAAACGGGAGCGTGGGTGGTCATCGGGTCCCTCCCCTCTCGGTGCGCCCGGCGGGGGCGGCGGTCCTCGCGGTGTCGGATTCCTCGATGCCGGTGAGCAGGCCGGCGATGCCGCGCACCCTGGGCTCGGCCATCATCGACATGTGGTCGCCGTCGCTGACGTGCAGCGTGAGCCCGCCGCCGGCCGTCTCGCGCCAGCGGGCGACGTAGGTGTCGTAGTCGACGTCCAGGCCGGGCATGGTGCGGCCGCGCGGCAGCCCCGCGGCCTCGCTGCCCACCACCAGGTGCACGTGGCCGGGGTACGGGCGGACCTCGTAGGCGGCGAGGGCGGCGAGCAGCGAGTGCCACACCTCGATCGGGGCGCCCTCGACGAGGGCGGCCTCGGCCGGGCTCATGCCGGCTCCGAGCAGGGTGGCGGTGAGCTCGGCGGTGGCCCGGTCGCGCTGCGGGGAGGGCGGCAGGTCGCGCAGCCGGTCCCGCAGGCGCAGCGCCTCGCGCAGGTCCCGGGTGACGTCCTGGAGCCGGGCGCGGGCGGCGGGGTTGGGCAGGTAGGGCTCGATGAGGACCAGCGGGGCGACGGTGTGTCCGGCCCGGTGGAGCTGGGTGGCCATCTCCAGGGCGATGTTGGCGCCCATGGACCAGCCGAGCAGGGCGTGCGGGCCGGTGCCGCCGTGCTCGGTGATCTCGGCGACGTAGTTGGCGGCGATGCCGGTGACGGTGCTCGGGTCGATGCCGCCGAGCAGGCCTCGCGCCTGGAAGGCGTGCACGGGACGGCCGGGCGGCAGGGCGCGGGCGAGCGGGACGAACCAGGCGGCGCTGCCGCCGGTGGGGTGCACGCACCACAGGGGCTCCCCGGTGCCCTCGCGCAGCCGTACCTCGGAGGTGACGGCGGCGGGCAGGCCCTCGCCCGCCGCGCGGACGGCGTGCCGGGCGAGCCGGGCGAGGGTGGGGTGCTCGATCAGGTCGCCGACGGAGACCGGCAGGCCGCGCGCGGTGGCCATCAGGGAGACGCGGACGGTGGACAGGGAACTGCCGCCGATGCGGAAGAAGTCGTCGTGGACGCCGATCCGGGACAGCCCGAGGACCTCGCGCCAGATCTCGGCGAGGACCTTCTCGGCGGCACCGGACGGAGCGACGTACTCGGTGTCGGCGCGGTCGAGTTCGGCCGGCGGCAGGGGCAGCGCCCGCTTGTCGGTCTTGCCGCTGCGGTTGACGGGCATCTCGTCGAGGACCACGAACCGCGCGGGCACCATGTAGCCGGGCAGGGAGGCCCGCAGGGCGCCGCGCAGCTCCTCCGGAGCGGGCCGGTGCCCTGCGGAGAGGACGAGGTAGGCGACGAGGGCGGGTTCACCGGGCAGGTCGGTGCGGTGCAGGACCACCGCCTGCCGGATGCCGGGGAGTCGCCTCAGGGCGTGCTCGATCTCGCCCAGCTCGATGCGGAAGCCGCGCAGTTTGACCTGGGAGTCGCGGCGGCCCAGCCACTCCACGGAGCCGTCCGGCCGGTGGGTGCCGAGGTCGCCGGTGCGGCACAGGCGGTCGCCGGGGGCCCCGTACGGGTCGGGGACGTAGGTGGCGGCGGTCAGGGCGGGCCTGCCGAGGTAGCCGCGGCCGACGGCGTCGCCGCCGAGGTAGATCTCGCCGGGGACGCCGGCCGGGACCGGCTGGAGGTCGTCGTCGAGGACGTGGACGCGGGTGTTGCGCATCGGGGTGCCGATGGGCGGGCGGCCCCGGCCGGGGGTCAGCTCGGCGGCGAGGGACCACACGGTGGTCTCGGTGAGGCCGTAGACGTTCTGGAAGCGGCGGCCGCGCGACCAGAGGTCGGCGAGTTCGGCCGGGCAGGCCTCGCCGGCGACCTGGAGCACCCTGAGGCCGGGGAAGGTGTCCTCGCCGAGGACGGCGAGGGCGCTGGGCGGCAGCATGGCGGCGGTGACGCGGTTCTCGCGCAGGGTGCGCGCGAGGTCGGGTCCGGGGCGCAGGTCGTCCCCGGGGGCGGTGACGAGGCAGCCGCCGTTGGCGAGGGACCAGGTCAGTTCCAGGATCGAGGCGTCGAAGCCGAAGGAGGCGAACTGCAGGACGCGGTCCTCGGGGGTGGGGTCCACCAGGTCGCGCTGGCCCTCGAGCATGTTGGACAGGCCGCGGTGCGCGATGGCGACGCCCTTGGGGGTGCCGGTGGAGCCCGAGGTGTAGATGATGTAGGCGAGGGTGTCGGCGTCGGCCTCCGGGCCGCCCGGCACGGGGCCTTGGTGCTCCGCGGGGGCGTCGAGGTGGACGACCGGCCCGGCGAACGGCACCGTGCCGTCCAGGGCCCGCTGGGTCAGCAGCACCCGCATCCCGCTGTCCTGTGCCATGAACGCGAGCCGCTCGGTGGGGTGTCGCGGGTCCAGCGGCAGGAACGCGCCGCCGGAGCGCAGCACGCCGACGGCGGCGCGCACCAGGTCCGGGCCGCGTTCGGCGCAGATGCCGACCACCGTCTCGGGCCCCACGCCGAGCCGCCGCAGCCGACGCGCCACCTGCTCGGCCTGCTCGTTCAGTTCGGCGTACGTGATCCGCTGCCCGAGGTGTTCGACGGCGGTCGCCCCCGGGGTGCGGGCGGCGTGGCCGGCGATGTGCTCGTGCAGGAGCAGCGGGGAGGACGGGACGACGGGACCGCGGGCCCAGTCGTCGAGGGCGGTGGCGCGGGCGGTGCCGGTGAGGGCGGGCCGGGTGACGCGGCCGTCGGGAGCGGCGGTCATGGCCTCCAGCTGGGCGCAGTACACGTCGGCCAGTTGCTCCGCGGTGGCGGGGGCCACGTACGCGGGGTCCACGTCGAGCGTGAAGGCGTTGACACTGGCGTTGACCAGCAGCGGGAACATGGTGCGGGCGATCTCCAGGGAGTCGTCCCAGGAGTCGTGGGAGAGGCGGTGGAAGTTGACGTAGTTGAAGACGGCGTCGGTCAGCCGCGGTTCGGTGGGCCGGAGTTCGGCGATGCGGACCAGCGGGACCCTGCGGTGCGGCAGCATGTCCTGCTCGGCCCGGAAGACGTCCCGCAGGTAGGCGAGCCAGGTGCCGCGCGGGCGGGCCACCCCGAACGGCACGGTGTTGAGGAACAGTCCGCGCATCCGGTCGGCGCCGGGCAGTTCGGGACGGCCGTTGGTGACCAGGCCGATGCTGTGGCCGGGGACGCTGTCGTCGCGGTCGGCGAACAGGCTCATGGTGTGGTGGAAGGCGGTCATCAGCACGGTGCGGCGCGGTACGCCCGCTTCCCTGGCGAGCCGGCCGATGCGTTCGGCGAGGTGGGCGTAGGAGCGGCGGACCTCGTGGACCGGCGGGTGGTCCTCGGCGGCGCCGTCCGTGCGGCGGCGGAGGGTGACCGGCCGCAGCTCGGCGAGCCGGTCGCGCCAGTACGCCAGTGACTCCTCGCTCGCCAGCGCGGCGCGCTCCAGGGCGACGTACTCGGCGAACGGCGGCGCGTTCGGCGGCTGCGGGGCGGTGCGGTGGGCGACGGCCTCCCGGTGCAGGGCGAGCAGGTCGGCGACGAGGGAGGTCAGGCTCCAGCCGTCCAGGACGACGTGGCAGTCGGTGAGGACGAGCCGCAGGTCGTGGTCGGTGACGTGGTGCAGGTGGATGCGGACCAGGGGGGCGGCGGCCAGGTCGAAGCGGCGGTCGAACTCCTCGTCGACGAAGCGGCGCAGGCGCGCCCGCTGCTCCTCGCGCGGCAGTGCGCGCAGGTCGGTGTAGACGACGGGGAGGCGGGCGGTGCGGTGGACGAGCTGGAGGGGCTCGCGGTAGGAGACGAGGTCGACGGAGGTGCGCAGGATGGGGTGGCCGGCGACCACCGCGTCCACGGCGGCCTGGAAGGCGTCGAGGTCGAAGCCCTCGGGGACGGTGATCTTCAGGTCGGTGACGTTGTGGTAGGCGCCGCGCCGGGGGTCGGCGAGCATCTCGTGGAGCATGCCCGCCTGGAGCATGGTGAGCGGGTAGGCGTCGGCGAGGTGGTCCGGCAGCCGGCCGGCGTCGGCGGGGTCCAGCTGGGAGAACGGGGCGACGGGCTCCGGTGCGTCGGCCGCGTCGGTGACGAGCGCGGCCAGGTCGGCCAGGGTGCGGGCGCGGAAGACGTCGGCGACGGTGAAGGCGAGCCCGGCGAGGCGGCCCAGGCCGACCAGGCGCAGGGCGAGGATGGAGTCGCCGCCGAGGTCGAAGAAGTTGTCGGTGCGGCTGACGTGTTCGGCGCCGAGCACCTGGCCCCACACTCCGGCCAGGGCCTGCTCGACGGGACCCTCGGGCGCCGCGTGGGCGCCCCGTCCGGCGGCTTGGGCGCGCACGGCGGCCAGCGCGGCGCGGTCCACCTTGCCGTTGGCGGTCAGCGGCAGCCGCTCGTGGCGCACGAACAGCGCCGGGACCATGTAGTCGGGCAGGCTCAGCCGCAGTCCCTCGCGCAGGGCGGGCGGGTCGAGCGGGCGGGCCTCGGCGGTGACGACGTGCGCGACCAGCCGGGCCGGGCCGCCGTCGGCGCGGGCCACCACGGCGGCGTCCCGGACGCCGGGCAGGGCGCGCAGCGCGGTCTCGATCTCGCCGGGCTCGATCCGGTGGCCGCGGATCTTCACCTGGTGGTCGGCGCGCCCCACGTAGGCGAGCCGGCCGTCGGGGAGCACCCGCACCAGGTCGCCGGTGCGGTACATGCGGGCGCCGGGGGCGCCGAAGGGGTCGTCCAGGAAGCGTTCGGCGGTCAGCTCGGGCCGGTTGCGGTAGCCGCGGGCGACGCCGCCGCCGGAGACGTACAGCTCGCCGACGGTGCCGGGCGGGACGAGCCGGCCCCAGGGGTCGAGGACGTACCCGTGCTGCCCGGCCAGCGGCCGTCCGATCGGCGAGCGGACCGTGCCGCGGACGTCGTCCTCGGTCACGGTGTGGATCGTGACGTGCACGCAGGTCTCGGTGATGCCGTACATGTTCACCAGGGCGGGCCGGTGTCCGGGGGCGGTGAACCAGTCGCGGTAGTCGCGCACGTCGAAGGCGTCGCCGCCGAAGATCACCGTGCGCAGGGCCAGGTCGCCGAAGCCGGCTCCGGCGTCCTCCAGGTGGGCGCGCAGGCCCTTGAAGGCGGCGGGGGTCTGGTTGAGGACGGTGACGCGCTCCTCGCGCAGCACGCGGTGCACGGCCGCCGGGTCGCGCACCTCGTCCGCGCCGAGCACGACGACGCGTCCGCCGCCGGTGAGCGGCGCCCACAGCTCCCACACGGAGAAGTCGAAGGCGGGCGAGTGCATCAGCGTCCACACGTCGGCGGGGCCGAAGTCGAAGTGCCGGTCGGCGGCGGCGAGCAGCCAGGCCAGGTTGGCGTGGGTGACCTCCACGCCCTTGGGGCGGCCGGTGGAGCCGGAGGTGTAGATGACGTAGGCGAGGTCGTC
>NZ_MSGP01000193.1 GCF_002078235.1 Streptomyces viridosporus | reverse complement strand
GGCGGCTTAGCCACCGACGTAGGAAGCCCGCGCGTTTACGCGTGGGTGGAGTCACCAGCGCATTGTCGTAGGCGTTGCCATCGGCGATGGCCGAAGCCCTCGTCCCCCTGCTGTACCGGGCCTGCCCGGAGGGCGGCGAATACGGCGGCTACCACCAGGCGAACCTCGAAGGCGACGAAGCCGTGGGACCGTGCGGGCCGCGGCCAGGGGGATCCTTTCCGCTCTCCCGAGCGTTGTCCTGACGGGGACACAGGAGTGGGAGGGGCGGTGTCGGCCGGCCGCAGTTGCCGCCGGGGCCGGACCTGCCCGCTCCGGCCGCCCGATGCCGTCCGTGCCTCGACGTGGAGGAGATCCGGTGCTGGACCAGACCCTTGCCGCCCTCGCCCTGTCCGGTGCCACCACCGTGGTGGCCGCAATGGCCACCGATGCCTGGGAAGCGGCCCGGACCGGCACCGCCAGGCTCCTCGGACGGGGTGAGCCACCCCGGCAGGCGACCGTCGAGCACCAGTTGGACGCCGACGCCGAGCTGGTCCTGAGCGAGGCTGACAGTCCCGGCGTGCGACGGGAACTCGTGCCGGTCTGGAACCGCAGACTGGCCGTCTTCCTCCGCGAGAACCCGGCCGCCGCGGACGAACTGCGTGCTCTCCTGGACGAGATACGCCCGGCTCTGCCGCAGGGCGAGCCCCGGTGGGTGCAGCAGGTCACCGCCCACGGCCAGGGCACCGCATTCGGCGTCCAGGGTGGTGACATCCACTACCACGGGGGTCCCGCCATGCCGGCGGCCGGCGAAGCCGCACAGGCGGACCATGGGTGAGGAGGGCGGGGCCGGGGCCTGGCAGCCCGCGGTGCCGCCGTCCGTCCAGCAGAACGTCACGGCTGTCGGCGGCTTCGCATACGGGGTGGTGGGCGCCTCCGTCCACGTCTTCGGCGACGGGCTGCCGCTCTACGTACTGGAGGAGTGGCGTCCGGCTCCGCACACTGATCCGGAGTTCCTCCGTGAGCTGCCGAGCCGGATGCTCAACGCCCGCTTCGCCGTGGTCGAGTTCACCGGCCGGCAGGGCGAGCTCGCCGATCTGCACCGCTGGTGCCGTGACGGGCCCCGGCTCGCAGCCCGCTGGCTGCACGGCCCGGGCGGGCAGGGCAAGTCCCGGCTCGCGGCCCGCTTCGCCGCCGAGGCCGTCGATGCCGGCTGGAAGGTGATCACGGCCACCCACGGCCCGGGCAGTGTGCTGCCGCCGCCCGGCAGCCAGGATCTCCGCGCGGACGGGGCAGCCGGGGTGCTCCTGATCGTCGACTACGCCGACCGCTGGCCCCAGACCCACCTGGCATGGCTGCTCAGCAACGCGCTCCTGCACCGGTCCGGGGTGCGGGCCAGGGTGCTGCTGCTCGCCCGTACCGCGGACGCATGGCCGGCTCTGCGGGCCTCCCTCACCAACCAGCAGGCGGGCACCTCCACCCGGTACCTACAGCCGTTGGAGCCGGACGAGGGGGGCGGAGACCGCCGACTGATGTTCGACGCGGCGCGTCGCGCCTTCGCAGCCCGCTACGGGCTCGGCAACCCGGCGGCCGTCCCGGTCCCCGGCGGTCTGGACCACCCTGACTTCGGCCTCACGCTGACGGTGCACATGGCCGCGCTGGTCGCCGTCGACGCCCACGCCGCGGGCCGCCCGCCGCCCGAGGAGGCCGCTGCGGGCCTGACGACGTACCTGCTGGACCGCGAGCACGCCCACTGGGCCCGGTTGTTCGGCGACGGCACCCACGAGCTGGACCCGGTGGAGCGCACCTTCCGGACCGCGCCGGAGGTGATGCGACACGCCGTCTTCGCGGCGGCGCTCACCGGCCCGCTCCCCCGCTCCGCCGGTACCGCCGTACTCGTATCACTCGGCGTCGGCCCTGCCGAACAGGTCTGCGGAGACCACGCCGTCTGCTACCCGCCGGATGGCGCCCCGGGGACGTACGCCCAGCAGGCCGCAAGCACCGCGGTCGGCGTGTCCGTTCTGGAGCCGTTGTACCCCGACCGCCTCGCCGAGGATTTCATCGCTCTCACCCTCCCGGGTCATCGCGCCGACCATCCGCCCTCGCCCTGGGCGGCGGATGCCGTACGGATCCTCCTCGACCGTGACGGCGACGGCGCCGCCCCGGCCTGGACCCCGCGGGCGGTCACCTTCCTGGCCGCCGCTGCCGAGCGCTGGCCGCACGTCGCGTCCGGACACCTGCAGCCGCTGCTGCGCGAGGATCCCCGGCTCGCGGTCGACGGCGGAAGCGCCGCACTGGTCGGCATCGCCCGCCTCGACCGGCTGGACACCCCGCTGGGCCAAGCCATCGCCGAGCACTTTCCACAGCACCGCCACGTCGACCTGGACGTGGGAATGGCCGCGCTGACGGCCCGTCTCGGCGAGCGGGTCATCGTCGAAACGCCGCTGGAGGACGAATCGCAGCGGCCGGTGCTGAGGGCGCTGATCCGCTCCGACACCGCCGTCCGTCACTCGTACGCCGGACAGCACGACCTGGCCGTCGCAGCGATGGAACAGGCGGTGGAGGACTGGGAGACGGCCGCGGTCACGTTGCGGACCGCCTTCGAAACCCACCTGGCAGACGCCCTGAACGCCCTCGGCAACTACCTCTGGCACACGGGACGGACCACGGAGGCCCTCGCGGCGAGCGAACGCGCGGTGTCCCTCTGGCGGAACTGGGCCGATTCCGCTCCCGACCAGACCGGCCTGCCGCAAGCACTCGGCAATCTCGGCCTCTGGCTGGCCGAAACCGGCCGCCGCGCCGAGGCCGGACAAGCTCTGGCCGAAGCCGTGGAACTGCTGCGCCCGGTGGCCGAGGCGGATCCGGAGCAGCACGACCACCGCCTCGCCACTGCTCTGCACAACCTCGGCACGTGGCTGGCCGACGAGGGCCGCCGCACCGAGGCCCTGGAGTCGACGGCGGAGTCCTTGGCCATCCGGCGCCGGCTCGCCGCCGTCCATCCCGAAACTTACGAACCCGACCTCGCCGACATCCTCGTCAACCTCGCCCGCGACCTCGCCGCGCTCGGCCGCCGGGCGGAGGCTCTGGCTGTCTCGGGCGAAGCGGTCGACATCCAATCCCGCCTGGCCCGCAGCAACCCCGCGGCGCACGAACGCGGGCTCGCGGTCTCACTGTGCGGCCTCAGCGTCGACCTGGCGGAAGCCGGCAGGTGGGATGAGGCCCTGGTCACGAACGAGCAGGAGATCGCCGTGCTGCGGCGGCTGGTCGAAACCAACCCGGCCGGGTTCGAGCCGATGCTGGCGCGGGCCCTGGACAACCGGGGCCAATGGCTGGCGGAGGTCGGCCGCCCGGCGGAGGCGCTGGCGCAGACCGAGGCGGCCGTGGCCATCCGGAGCCGGCTCTGGCGGGACTGCCCTGCGGTCCACGAGCGCCCGCTCGCCACCGCGTTCGGGAACCTGGGCATCAACCGGGTACGGGCGGGAGGTTCGGCCGAAGGGCTGGAGCCCGCGATGCGAGCGGTGGCGATGCTCCGCCGGCTGGCACAGGCCAACCCCGCGGCGCACGAAGCGGAACTGGCCCGCTGCCTCAACAACCTCTGCGTTGTCCTGACGGTGCTGCGCCGGTGGCCGGAGGCGCTGGTCGCCGCCGAGGAGACGGCCGCCCTCTGGCAGCGCCTGGCCGCCGACGATCCGGCGACCCACGCGGCCGCAGCGGCCAGATCCCTGTACACCCTCGGCCTCTGCCGGGCGCTGACCGGCCGTCCGGCCGACGCGCTGGACCCGCTGGAACGCTCCGTCGCCGCCCTGCGTCGGCCCACCGGCACAGACGCCGCGGCACAGGCGCCCCACCTGGCCCGCAGCCTCGACGCGCTCGCCCGCGCGTACCTCGCTCTCGGCCGTACGGACGAGGCCGTCGCCGCGGCGGAAGAGGCGCTCTCCCTGCGCGAGCGGCTCGCCGAGGACGCCCCCGGGGCGCACGGGGCCGCGCGGGAGGATTCGCGGCGACTGCTCGCCGGACTGCGGAGTGTCACCCCAGCACAACGGCCGCGCCACCGCCGGTGGCCGTGGCGACCGCGGTAGGCCGGTCCGAGCGCGGAGCGATTCATCGGCAGCGACGACAAGAACGTCTACGCACTGGACGCGGCCGCCGGAACAGGCACATGACCTGTTTGCGAGCAGACACCGATGGGCCGAAGACCTTAAGCTGGCGGAAAACGGATGTCTAGTCGCCGAAGGGGGCGATAACCCCACTGTTTCATGGTCGAATTGGTCCCGACTGTGCTCGGGATGCTCTCGCTCATCTGCTGCATGACCTACGTCGGTGTTGCCGCGGCCATCGCGCTGGTGGCCACCTTTTCGAAGCGGCCGAGCCGTCGCCGGGAGGCCCGCGAGACCCTCCGGATCCTGGTGCGCATGCAGGGAGACGTGTCACCCCAGGAACCATGAGCCTCCGCCCGCTTGAAGCCGCGGGTCAAGGGGCTGGTGTGACGGTCTTCCGGAGTGCTCGTGCCGGTCGGCGACCCGTCGGCCGACGTGGTCGCACACCTGCGCCGACTGCGCCGACCGCGCGGCCTGCTGCTGGAGCGGCGCGATCGCGCCGACGCCGTGGTGACGGTCGTCGACAGGGAACTCGGGGCACGGGCGAAGGGACCGACGGTGACACCGGAGGAGCAACCGGAGATGCCCGGTGCGCGGTTGTACGACGCGATCGGCGGCGCTTACCCCACGACACGGCGTACCGAGCCGCGGATCGCCGCACAGATCTGGGACGCGCTCGGGGACGCGCGGACGGTGCTGAACGTCGGGGCCGGCACCGGTTCCTACGAGCCTGCTGGTCGCGACGTGACCGCGGTGGAGCCATCGGCGGTCATGCGGGGGCAGCGGCCTGCCGGCTCGGCGCCGTGCGTGGCCGCCGCCGCGGAGAGCCTGCCGTTCGAGGACCGCTCCTTCGACGTCGCGATGGCCGTCTCCACCGTTCACCACTGGGAGGACCCGACAGCGGGGCTGCGCGAGATGCGGCGCGTGGCCCGCCGCGTGGTGGTGCTCACGTTCGACACCGGCGAGCCCGGATGGCAGGACCGGTTCTGGCTCACCCGCGACTACCTGCCGGAGTTCGCCGCCGTCCTCGCGGAATTTCCCTCGCTTGCCGGGATGGCCGACGCGATCGGCGCCCGCGCTGAGCCGGTACCCGTTCCGTGGGACTGCGCCGACGGCCTGTTCGAGGCGTACTGGCGCCGACCGGGGGCGTATCTGGAGGATCACGTGCGCCGTGCGATGTCGGTGTGGACGAGGGTCGGGCCGGAGGCCGAGCAGCGGGCGGTACGGAGCCTCGGCGACGACCTCGAATCCGGCCGGTGGGCCGAGCGCAACAGCGAGCTCGCCGACCTCGAAGCGGCAGATCTCGGCCTCCGCCTGCTCGTTTCCTGAATGGACGCCGGTCGCGGTCCTCGACCCGGCACCCGCCAGGTCGGCGGTGATGCGTTCCTCCCGCCGGCCGCGATGCTCCACGGTCACCCCGTCAGTGCTCCGTCCCGTCCTCGTCCCCGAGCCCGGCCGCGACCGGGTCGCGTAGCGGTGCGGGGACGGGGACGGGAATGTCGTGGCGCAGGGCCCGGTCAGCCAGGGGCGGTACGGCTGAGATGCTCCCAGGACCGGTACAGATCCGCTTGGGCCCGGCCCATCTCCAAGACGTGATCGAAGGACTGGCTGCCGACGATCAGCCGTCGGGGCGGATCCGGCAGTGCGGCCAACTCCATGATGACCGGGGCAGCGGTGTCCGGCTCCGGGGCGACGGCATCGCCCCACATCTCCTCCATCTCGGTGCGCAGGGACTGATACCGCGCCAGGGGTTCGGTGGTGGTGGTACCGGTGGTGAACAGGCCGGTGTTGTAGCCGCCCATCTGCACGATGGTGACCTTGACCCCGAACCCTTCGACCTCCATCGCGAGTGCCTCGCTGACCGAGTCCAGCGCGGCCTTGCCCGCGCCGTAGAAGCCGACGGTGGCCATGCCGCCGCCGCTGCCCATCGAGGTGACCTGCAGGAGCCGCCCCCCGCCCTGGGCGCGCAGGTGAGGGAGAACCGCCTGGGCCACCCACACGGCGCCGAAGAAGTTCACGTCCATGTGCGCCCGGATCTGCTCCTCCGTGGCTTCCTCCACCATGCCGTAGAGCATTCCGCCGGCGTTGTTGACGACCACGTCCAGCCTGCCGAACGCGGCTGCCGCCCGCTCCACCCCGTCGAACACGCTCTGGCGGTCGGCGACGTCCAAGGAAAGGGGGACCAGGTGGGCGGGGTACTTCTCGGTCAGTTCCTCCAGGGGCCCGACGTCGCGGGCGACAGCCACCACTCGGTCGCCGTCCGCCAGGGCGGCCTCGGCGAACGCCCTGCCCAGGCCGCGGGACGCACCGGTGATGAGCCAGACTCTTGCGTTCGTCACGGAATCTCACTCTCAGTAAAGGAAACGGTCCGTCTCGATTCGTTTTGAGCTTAGGGCATCACCGCGAGCTCAGCAATACGGACCGTCTCGTTTCATTTCAAGGGTAGGCTGGGCGCATGGCCCACGTGAAAGGACCGGACCACTCCCGGCGCAAGGAACGGTCCCGGCAGGCGATCCTCGAGGCGACCCGCGCCCTGGTCGCGGAGGAGGCGTACGAGAAGGTCACCGTCGAAGCCATCGCTGCCCGTGCCGGCGTCGGCAAGCAGACGATCTACCGGCGGTGGCCGTCGAAGAGCGCGGTCGTCTTCGCCGCCCTCCTGGCTCTGAGCGAGGATCCGGACGGACAGTCGGTCGCGCTGCCGGACACGGGCGACCTCGAGACGGACCTCAAGCTCGTCATGCGTGCCACGGCGGAGGAGTTCGCCGACCCGTCCTTCGACAGGCTGATCCGGGCCCTCAACACCGAGATCGCCAACGATGCCGAGCTGGCGGCCGAGTACCGGGAGAAGCTGGCCCAGCCGCTGGAAGAGGCGAAGAAAGCACGCCTGCGCAGTGCCCAGGAAGTCGGCCAGCTCGACGCCGACGCCGACCTCGACCTGGTCCTCGAAGTGCTCTACGCCCCCCTCTTCCAGCGGTGGCTGCACCGCAGCGGCCCGCTGACCGCCGCGTACGCCGACTCACTCGTCGACGCGACCCTCAGAGCTTTCGGCCCCCGGACAGGAGTGGGGTCCACACCGGGGGAGCTCGGCCCGGTCGACTCCTGACTCCTGATGACTTCTGAGCGTCCGTCATCACATGTCCCGGCCCGGGGTCGCAGGCGGTGACTTCGGGACCGGACCGCTGCTGACCGCACGGGCCTGCGGCTACATGGCGAGCCGGTCCACCAGCAGTTCCACCCTCGGCTCGGTGTCCTCCGGCGGCAGCCGTCCCGCCCGGGTCAGGGTGGCCAGCCCGTGCAGGGCCGCCCAGAACACCTCGGTGAACAGTGCCGGGTGGACGCCGTCCCCGGCGACCTCGCCGAGCGTCTCCAGCAGGGCCGCGAAGGCGTCCTTCAGCGGCTCCGGGGTGTCCTCGTGCGCGAACGCCAGGCCGCCGTCGAGCCGGAACATGGCGTCGTAGACCGCCGGGTTGCGCTCGGCGAAGGCGAGGTAGGCGCGGGCGAGGGCGGTGACCCGGGTGCGAGGGCCGTCCGCGGCGGAGGCCGCGGCCCGCAGCGCCGCGGCCATCTCGGCGGCACCCTCGAGGGCGACGGCGCCGATGATCTCGCGCTTGCCGCGGAAATGGCTGTAGAGGACGGGCTGGCTGTATTCGATGCGCTCGGCGAGCCGACGGGTGGTGACCGCGTCCCAGCCCTGCTGCTCGGCGAGTTCGCGGGCCGTCGCCACGATGAGGCGCTCGCGGTCCGCCCGTTCGCGCTCCTTGCGTTCCTGTACCGACATGACCCGATCCTAGCATTGCTAGACAATCGAGCAGCGATAGAACTAGCGTTGCCTTATCAGCTAGCAGCGCTAGATCCTTGGAGGGGCAGCATGCTCGACGCACTCGAGGTGTTCACCGTCGTGGTCGTCGGCCTGATGGTGGGGGTGGAGTTCTCCGTCGCCTTCGTCATCAACCCGATCCTCAACGGACTCCCCGAGGACAGCGGCGTGCTCGGCCGCGCCCACGGGGCCCGGATGCTCGGCGCCCTGATGCCGGTCTGGTACGTCACCTCGCTCGCCCTCACCACCGTCTGGGCCGTCGCCGGACGGCACCGCCCCGGCACCGGTCTCGTCGTCGCCGCCGCCGCGCTGCTGATCTTGAGCGTGGTCATGTCGCTCCTGCTGCTCGTCCCGATCAACAACCGGGGCAAGACGTGGACCCCCGAGAACCGGCCCGAGGACTGGAAGGAGCAGAAGAACCGCTGGGACCGCTTCCACCACGTCCGCGTCGCCGTCATCATCGCCGCCTTCGCCCTGCTGGCCGCCGCCCTCACCTGAGCCCGCGGGCCGGCACCACGCCGGTGGCGCACGGTCCCCACACAGCGATGATCAGCGGTGGCCGTACCCGTCTCACACCGACCGG
>NZ_MSGP01000192.1 GCF_002078235.1 Streptomyces viridosporus | reverse complement strand
GTCCACCGCCTCCAGGCTCGACTCCGACCCGTCGACGCCGACCACCAGGGGAATCACCACTGCCACGCCTTCTTTCCCCGGACCCCACCCGCCCGAGCCCCGACCCACCGGGCCCGCGTGCGCCGCGGGAAGGTTCGCGGTCCTCCTCGAACGAGCGGGAGGCGGCGGGACGCGCCGGTCCTCCGGAGGGGGCGAACCCCGCCACCGCCACTTCCAGCTTCTTACGGGACGGAGGCAGGCGCCATGGAACCAGCGATCACCCTCGGCCCGGACGCCTCACCCGAGAGCCCTGCCGCTGCCCGCCGGGCCCCGCTCTTCCGCCGCCCCTCCATGCGGCCGGACTGACGGAAGGCGGGGCGAGCCGGCATTCCGTGTTGCCCGGAAACCCTTCGAGGGCCACGGTGGAGGTGAGGTGCCGAGGGAGTGAGCGACCATGCGCGGACTTGTCTACCACGGTCCTGCACAGACCTCCTGGGACACGGTTCCCGACCCCGCGATCGAGGAGGACACCGACGCGGTCGTACGCGTCGACGCGACCACCGTCTGCGGCAGTGACCTGCACCTTCGGCGGGGGGACCTCCCCGAGGTGAAGCCGGGCACGGTCCTCGGCCACGAGGCCGTCGGCGAAGTAGTGGAAGTCGGCCGCGGGGTGCACACCCTGCGCCCCGGGAACCAGGTGATCGTGTCGGCCGTCTCGTCCTGCGGACACTGCCCGTTGTGCCACGACAACCTGTACGGACAGTGCCGCGGTGGTGGCGGATGGATCCTGGGCAACATGATCAACGGGACACAGGCCCAGTTCGTCCGCGTTCCCTTCGCCGACTACTCCACGTACCGACGGCCCTCGTACGTCCCGCTCGACGACGCGGTCCTGCTCGCCGAACTCCTCCCCACGGCCTACGAGATCGGGGTGCGCAACGGACACGTGGGCCCGGGGGACACCGTCGTCGTGGTGGGGGCGGGGCCCGTGGGACTCGCCGCTGTCGTCATCGCCCGTCTCTACTCGCCCCGCCGGATCATCGCGGTGGACCTGTCCCTCTCCCGGCTGGCAGCCGCCACCCGCCTGGGCGCCGATGCCGCCGAACTGCCCGGGCGGATGGTCGCCGATCTGTCCGAGGGACCGGGAGCCGACGTCGTCATCGAGGCCGCAGGCGACCCGGAGAGCTTCCTCCTGGCCACACGGGTGGTGCGCGAGGGAGGGCACATCGCCAACATCGGCATGCACGGCAAACCGGTCACGCTGCACCTCGAGGCCCTGTGGCGCAAGAACCTGACGATCAGCACCGGTCAGGTCGACACCTTCTCCACACCGTGGCTGCTCGACCTCCTGGCCTTCGGACGGCTCGCGGTCTCCCCGCTCGTCACCCACAGGTTCGGTCTCGACCGCATGGAGGACGCCTACGAGGTCTTCTCCCACGGCCCGGACACCGGCGCCCTCAAGGTCGTGCTGCACCGCGAGTTGCCGGCGCCGTCCCGATGACCGGTCCTCCGGTCGCACCGGGCGGACAGCTCCGCGCGCCTCCCTCCCGCCCGGCGGCACCGACCACCCCGGCGGGAGCACGGGGGATCGCCGGCCTGCCCCGCCTCCCTCCGCCTCACGCGGGAGACCGGGAAGCCGGTGCCGCCGGACAGCGGGGCGAGGCCGACAGGCGAGCGGCGGTTGCCCCTCGCCTTCACCGCGGTTCGCCCGACGATCCGTTTCCGGGACGGAACTCGACGTCGACCACCCCCTCGACGGCGCGCACCGCGCGGGCGGCGACGGGCACCAGCGAGGTGTCCCGGACGCGGCCGGTGAGAGTCACGACCCCCTCGGCGACATCCACCCGGACGGATGCGGGTGAGCCGGGGAAGAGACGGGCGACGACCTCCCGGCGGACCTCTTCGGCGAGCTCCTCGTCCGTCCGCAGAAAGACCTTCAGCAGGTCGACCCGGCTGACGATGCCTTCGAGCAGCCCCTCGTCGTTGACGACGGGCAGCCGCTTCACCTTGCGCTGCGCCATGACGCGGGCCGCCTGTGCGACGGTGGCGTCGGCGTGGACGGTGACGGCCGGGGCGCTCATCAGCTCTCCGGCCGTCAGTGCCCCCGCCTTGGCCAGGTCGGGCAGGCGGCGCAGCTGCAGGAACCGGTCGGGGTCGCTGTCGCGGAACTCCTCCTTGGGCAGCAGATCGGCCTCGGAGACGACGCCGACCACCCGGCCCTCGCCCTCCAGCACCGGCAGGGCGCTCACCTTCCACTGCTCGATGAGCTGGATGACCTCCTTGAACGGGGCGTCGCGGCCGACGGCCACGACGGTGTGCGACATCACGTCGCTCACGGTGTACGGGCTGCCGTTCATGGTCTTCCCTTCGGGTGTCGGGCACGTGCGCCGGCCGGTGGCCGCTCGGGGCCGGGGCGCGACAGGGGAGGCCCGGTCGTCGTCATCCGCTCCCGCTGCCGTACGGGGCGTACAGGTCGAGCAGCCGGACACGGGTCGCGTGCAACCGGTGGGCGACCACCCGGCCGACCCACACGGCGATCGCGCGGCCGAAGTCGGGGTCCTCGGCGCACAGGACCCGTACGGCCTCCGCGTCGAACTCCCAGGCCCGCACCGGGCTCGTGGTCTCGGCGCCCAGGTGCCACAGGTGGGGCGGGAAGTGCCAGGACCAGCCGACCAGTTCGCCGTGGCCCAGCGACTCGATCACGGCCGCGCGGCGGCCGGGCACGTGCAGGTCGAGGGCGACGGTGCCGGTCCGGACGATCCAGAACCGGTCGGCCCGCCGCCCCTCCTCGAACAGGCGGGCTCCCGTGTCGAAGGAGACCTCGCGGGCGTACCGCATCAGCCGCTCGCGGTACTCGGCCGGGAGACCGGCGGCCAGAGTGGTGGTGGATGTCATCGCTGTCCCCTTCCGCGTCTGCCGCCGCAGACGGACGGCGGCCTTCGCCGGCCCTACGGTCGGCGCGGACCACGGGCCCTCAAGGACAGCGTGTGCCCGGTCGGCGGGGGGCGCCACGGGCCGTCCGGACCCGTCCGAGGGACCTTCGGCCCCACCGGCCCGGCAGCGGTTCGGTGACCGCCCCGCCTCCACGGGCGGCGGATGGGGTCCCGTCCGGTTCACCAGGGCGAGGCGAACGGTGAGCCGGTCGTCCTCGCCCACCACCGGCAGCCGTTCGACGCCGCGCCCGGTCACGAGCCGACCGGTCCTGAGCGCCGCTGGACACACCCGCCGCCCGGGCGCCCCCTGCACCGAGCGCCGGGCACCCGGGTGACCCGAAGGTCCCCGGCGGGGGCCGACGGCCCGTCTCCCGCACCGGGCCGCGTGAGACGGTGGATGACGAGCCGTACCGGAGCACACGGCTGCCGAAAGGCGGTGGGCACCATGGCGGAACCGCCCCTGATCGCAGGCGTCGACGGATCGGAACCCAGTCTGCGGGCCGTCGACTGGGCCGTGGACGAAGCGGCCCGGCACGGGATGCCGCTGCGGCTGGTGTACGCCTCCCTCTGGGAGCGCTACGAGGAAACCCGCCCGTCGTCCGCCCCGCGGCGCCCTGCGGCCCGGACGACGGCGGAGCACGTCGTCGCGTCCGCCGCCGAACGCGCCCGTCGGCGCAACCCCGACGTCAGGGCCTCCACGGCGGTCCTCCCCGAGGACGCGGTGCACGCCCTTCTGCGCGAGGGCGACAACGCCTCGCTCCTCGTCACCGGATCGCGGGGCCGCGGGGAGCTGAAGGGACTGCTCCTCGGCTCGGTCGGCCTGGCCGTCGCGGCGCGTGCACACTGCCCGGCGGTCGTCGTCCGGGGCGACACGGCCGGCCTGGCCGGCACCCACGAGCGGATCCTGCTCGGCGCGGGGGACCCCGGCACGAACGGTGAGGCCGTGCGGTTCGCCTTCCGTGAGGCCGAGGCACGCGGCTGCGTCCTGGACGTCGTACGCGCCTGGCGCTGCCCCGCGCACGGGAGCACCGACCACCCGGCATCCGCCGAGGAACCGGCGTGCCACCACGAGGAGCAGGCTCTCGCCCTGCTCGACGAGCTGTTGCGCGACGCGATGGCCGACCATCCGGGCGTCCGGGTGCGCCGGGCGACGGTCGAGGGCCCCGCTCCCAAGGTCCTCGTGCTCCGGTCGGCCGCCGCCGACCTGGTGATCGTCGGTGCTCGACGCCGCCGGGGACACGTCGGCCTCCAACTCGGCCGGGTGAACCACACACTGCTGCACCACGCCCTGTGCCCGGTCGCGGTCGTGCCGCAGCAGGTGTGACGAAGAACCGCAAAGAGGGAGACCGCACCTTCCCGGGCGAAGGAGACGCCACCGCTGGTCGCGTGTGCTACCGCCGGGCACGCCGGTGGGCGACGAGCAGACCGAGTACTACGCCCACGAGGAAGGTCACGGTGAGGACGCTCCACAGCGGGAGCGTGACGGTCGGGATCCACAGCCTGATGGTGACCGACTTCGTGTTGGCGGCGATGAACCAGATGGCCAGGGCGGCGATGAGCACGGAGCCGATCGTGCGCAGCTTGATGTCCTGCCCCTTGACCGTCAAGGTCGAAGGAGTGTGTGCTTTTGTAGCGTTCCGCGCCATGGGGACCATTATCGGCCGGTTGGTGCGCGCGGGCGACTCGACCCCGAGGGTCAGGCGACCGGATTCGGCTCCGAACACCCTGGCCCATGACGCCCGCCGGGGCCTTGGAGCGCGGTACCGGGAAGGCATGCGGGTCGGGGCGAGCGATCGCACCCTGTCCCGGCTGTTCCGCAGGGACCTCGGCATGACCTTCCCGCAGTGGCGCACACAACTTCGTCTCCACCACGCACTGGTCCTCCTGACCGGGCGGACGCCGGTGACCGCGGTGGCACATCAGTGCGGCTGGTCGTCCACCAGCGCCTTCCTCGACGTCTTCCGCCGCACCTTCGGCCACACCCCGGGCCCCCACCCGACGGGCTGAGGGCGCGTACGAGCCCGGACCGGAGGCGATTCGCATCGGGCCGTGGCCCGCCGTCGGCGACACCGCCGAGTTGCACACCGGAAGGGGCCTCGACGGCCTGTGGACCACCGAGGAGTTCGGCGAGCGGACCGTCAAGGGGGCTGTCAGCCGTTCGCCTCGGCCGCGGTGAGTGAGGCGAGGGCGGCGTCGAGGGCGCGGTGGGCGAGGGGCGGGTTGCAGGCACCGAGGATGACGTAGTCCTCCATCCCGTGGCCGAGCTTGGCCTCGAGGGTGGCGGTGACATCGATCTCGGTGAGGATGCCGAAACCCCGGGCGGCCAGGGCGTCGCGGGTGCGGGCGACGGCGGCGGCGAAGTCGGTGTCCAGGCGCACGGTGCGGTCGTAGCGCATGACGGCGGCCTTTCTCATCGGCTCACGTCACGGCTCGCACGGGCTGAAGGCGTCCGGCCGTGCGCGAGGCGCGCGTGAGGCGTTCGGCAGGGGTTCCCTGTCCTCGAATATACCCCCGGGGGTACTTGTGTTACGGTCGAAAACATACCCCCCGGGGTAATTACTCGCTGGAAGGGAGTACCACGTGTTCTTCGTCGACACGATCGAGGTGCCGGGGCTGGGCAACCGCAGCTATCTGGCGGGCGGCGAGCGGACGGCGGTGGTGGTCGACCCGCCGCGCGACATCGACCGGATGGTCGAGGCGGCAGCCCGTCGCGGGGTGCGGATCTCACACGTCGTCGAGACCCACCTCCACAACGACTACGTCACCGGCGGGCCGGAGCTGGCCCGGGTGACGGGCGCCGCCTACCTCGTGCCTGCCGGGGCCCACGTCCGCTTCGAACGCGTGCCCGTGCACGACGGTGACCGCACGGACGTCGACACCGGCGCCGGCCTGGTGCTGCGCGCCCTGGCCACACCCGGTCACACCCCGCACCACACCTCCTACGTGCTGGAGGAGAACGGCACGGCGGTCGCCGTGTTCACCGGCGGTTCGCTGCTGATCGGCACCGTCGGGCGCCCGGACCTCGTCGAGCCGCGGCTGACGGAGCACCTCGCCCGGGCACAGCACGCCTCCGCGCACCGGCTCGCCACCGAGCTGCCCGAGGAGACGGCGGTGCTCCCCACGCACGGCTTCGGCAGCTTCTGCTCGTCCGCCCAGGCGGAGGGCTCCGGCACGACGATCGGCAAGGAGAAGGCGTCCAACGAGGCCCTCACCCGGGACGTGGACACCTTCGTCGCCGATCTGCTGGCCGGACTGGACGACATCCCCGCCTACTACACGCACATGGGGCCGGTCAACGCCACGGGTCCCGCGCCCGTCGACCTGACCCCGCCCGCCGTGGCCGACGCCGAGGAGATCGCCACCCGGCTGGCCGCGGGGGAGTGGGTCGTGGACCTGCGCAACCGCGTCGCCTTCGCCGAAGGACACGTCTCCGGCTCGTTCAACTTCGAGGCCGAGGGGCAGCTCGCCACTTATCTCGCCTGGCTGATCCCGTGGGGCAAGCCGGTCACGCTGCTCGCCGAGTCGCCCGACCAACTCGCCGCCGCCCAGCGCGAGCTGGTGCGGGTGGGCATCGACCGCCCGGCCGCCGCGGCCACCGGCGGCCCGGCCGACTGGGTGCGCGAGGGCGAGGAGCCGGCCTCCTTCCCGCGGGCGACCTTCGCCGACCTCGCCGACCGTTACCCGGCCGGCGGCGTCGTCGTCCTCGACGTCCGGCGCGACGCGGAGCGGGCGGGCGGACACATCGAGGGCTCGGTGCACATTCCGGTCCACACCCTGCACCGCCGCCTCGACGAGGTCCCCGAAGGCGAGGTGTGGGTGCACTGCGCGGGAGGCATGCGTGCCGCCATCGCCGCGTCCCTCCTCGATGCCGCGGGCCGCGATGTCGTGGCCGTGGACGACTCCTTCGACGCGGCCGGGCGGGCCGGGCTCGCCGTCCGCGGCGCCTGACGGCACCGAACCGCACCGGACGGCGCCGGGCGCCGCGGCGGGCCGTGCCGTCCCTCCGGGCCGACATGAGGAACAGAAGCAAGGAACCGACATGAACATCTTCCGACGGGGCCGGAGCGTCCCGGGCCGCGTGACCGTGCGGGAGGCGGCCGCGCGCACCGGTCACGGGAGCGCGGAAGCGGGCGCCGACGCCGTGCTGCTCGATGTCCGCGAAGCCCACGAATGGCGGGCGGGACACGCTCCCCGAGCCGTCCACCTGCCGCTGCCCGCACTGGCCGCGGGGGCCGGGCTGCCCGCGGACGCGCAGGCGCGACCCCTGGTCGTGATCTGCCGTTCGGGCAACCGGTCCCGGCAGGCCGCCGAACTGCTCGCGGCCCGGGGAGCGGAGGCCGCGGACGTGATCGGCGGCATGGGGGAATGGGCCGGGGCGGGGCTGCCGGTGGTGGACTCGCACGGCAGGAACGGCACCGTCACGTGAGCGCTCTCGTCCTCGCCCTGACCGCCGGGGCCGTGGTCGGCCTGGCGCTCGGCGGGCTCGGGGGCGGTGGCAGTGTGCTGGCCGTCCCCGCCCTGATCTACCTGCTCGGCTTCACCCCCGTGGCGGCCACCACCGCGAGCCTGGTCATCGTCGTGTTCACCTCGGTCACCGCGTTGTCCGCGCACGCCCGCGACGGCCATGTGCGCTGGCGTACGGGACTGCTGTTCGCGGCGGCCGGGATCGGCCCGGCGATGCTGGGCGGCGCGCTCGCCGGGCGCCTGCCGGAGGGAGTGCTGACGGCGGCGTTCGCCGGGGTGGCGGCAGCGGCCGCACTCCGCATGCTGCGGGCCCGGCCGCTCGCGGACACCGCCGCGCCGGTGCGGCCGGGCCGCGCGGCGGCCGCCGGCGCCGGGCTCGGTGCCGTCACCGGCGTTCTCGGCGTCGGCGGCGGCTTCCTCGCCGTACCGGCGCTGGTGGGCGTGCTCGGCCTGCGCATGCGCGACGCGGTGGGCACCAGCCTGCTGGTCATCACGGTCAACTCCCTGGCCACACTGGTGATGCGCGCAGGTACGGTCGACCGACTGGACTGGGCGGTCGTCGGTCCCTTCATCGGGGCGGCGATCCTCGGTGCCTGGGACGGGAAACGGCTGGCCGCGAAGGCCTCCGGTCACGTGCTCCGGCGGATCTTCGCCGTGGCGCTGCTGGCCGTGGCCGCCTTCATGCTGATCGACGCGGTGACGTGATGCGCCGAATCCCACGAACCGCCCGTACGAGCCCTCACGCCAGGGACAGGAACAGCTTCTCCAACCGGGCGCGCATCTGCTCGGCGTCCTCCCCGTTGCTGCGGCCGGACTCGATGTCGGCCACGCACTGCTGCAGTCCCGTGGCGATGATCGCGAACCCGGCCCGGTCCAGCGCGCGGGAGGCGGCGGCGAGCTGCATGACGACCTCCTCGCAGTCGCGCCCCTCCTCGATCATCCGGATCACCCCGGAGATCTGGCCCTGCGCCCGGCGCAGCCGGTTCAGCACGGCCTTCAGACCCGCACCCTCGAGCTCCAGCTCCACGACCACTCCTCCATGAATACCCCTAGGGGTACTGTACGTCCCGATTCGGGATCACGTCGAACACCAAGGATCACACCTGCCATGACCAGCCCTCTCACCCCTGTCATCCTCGGCACCGACCAGGCCCGGACCCGACTCGACGAGCTCACCGTCATCGATGTGCGCACGCCCGCCGAATACGCCTCCGGCCACCTGCCCGGCGCCCTGAACGTCCCCCTGGACCACATCCGGCGTGCCCTGCCCGAGATACGGAACGCCGCCGAGCGCGCGGAGGTGCTCGTCGTGTGCGCCTCGGGCGCCCGCTCCGAGACCGCCTGCGAACTGCTGGCCGAACAGGGCATCCCCACCGCCACGCTCGCCGGAGGCACCGGCGCCTGGGCGGCCGAGGGGCACGCCCTGGACCGCCCCGCCGCTTGCGACACCCGGGCCGGATGGAGCATGGAACGCCAGGTCCGCTTCACGGCCGGCGCCGTGGTGCTCCTCGGCCTCCTGCTCGGCCTGCTCGTGCACCCGGCGTTCCAGCTCCTCTCGGCCGGCGTCGCCGGCGGTCTCGTCTTCTCCGCGCTCACCAACACCTGCGGCATGGCGGTCGTCCTCGGCAAGCTGCCCCACAACCGCCCCCGCGCGGCCGACCTCGACACCGTGCTCGCCGCCCTGCGCAGCCGCTGAACCCTGCCGGACCGGCACGTTCCGGGGCGCCCGCGCAGACGCCGCGGGCGCCCCGGGCATGCGCCGGGTCCTCGGCTTCGCGCGGTCGAGCCCGTCGCGGTCCGCCGCCGCGGGGCCCCCTGTCGGTGGCTCGACGGCTCGACGGCCCGGGTCCTCCCGCTGAGTTCCCCGGGGACCCGCGGCGGCGGAGCGCCGGGCCGGGCGGACGGCACGGTCCGGTCGCGGACGGGGGACGGAGGAGGTCCGGAAGGCCGGGGCGAGTTCGGACGGTGCCTCGGTGCCCGCCCTGCCGAAGAGGACGTCCGGGCGGCGCTCGGCACGCGGCCGGCTCAGATGTGCCGACCTGACTGCGGATCGCCCCCCACCGGGGCACGGTGCTCGGCCTCCGCCGCGTGGGCGAGGAGCAGGTCGGCCAGGTCCCGTGCCTCCTCGGCGGTGAGCGCTGCCCACACCCCCGGCTCTCCGCCCAGGTCGCGGCCCACGTCCAGGGTGACCCGGCTGATCGGCCGGTCCACGGGAGCGAGCCGCAGGCACCGCACAGCGATTCTGCGTCCGCAGGAAGTCACGAGAGAACTCTCGTCGGCCGTCCGAAGCCGGTCACTCCGTGCCGTTGTCATCGGTCCCACGCTCCTCCGCAGGGTCGGTTCGCCTCTCACCGTCGCCCCGGCCGGTACACGGGGCCGGGCAGAGGAAGCAGCGCTGCGCGGACTCGGATTGTTCCCGCCCGCGGCCCGCCCGGGCCTCCCTGCGAAGCGGCGGTACGCGCGGGCAGCCCGGGGCGTCCGCGCGGCGATCCCGTGTCCGTCTCGCACACCGACCGCTTCCGTGGCAGTCGAGCGGAGGGCGGGAGTCGCCCGGAACGTCGCCGCGCCCGTCCTCGCCGTCGACGGGGCGACCGCCGGTTTCGGCGCCGCTCCGGCCGGACCCGACTGCGGCACGCCCGGTTCCCCTTCGGCTGTTCTACGCCTTGACCGCGACGGTCCTCTCCCGAACTCCCTTTCACCTTCCCGGTATCGACCGAAGGCAGCCCTCCCCGCCCGCACCCGCCGCCGACCGGCCCGGCGACATCCCCCGTGCCGTCGACGAGGCCGGAGGGCCGGGCTCGGGGTCCGCCCCCGGAACTGACTGTTGACACCCCATTGACGTCCTGGCCATGATGATACTCCGTAGTATGAAGCGGGAGTGAGATGAACTTCGAAGGTCAGGTCGCGGTGGTGACCGGTGCCGGTGGCGGGCTGGGACGGGCCCACGCCATGGCCCTTGCCGAGCGCGGCGTCAAGGTGGTCGTCAACGACATGGGGGCGCCGAGCGGGGTGTCCACCGGCCGGAGCGCGGCGGCCCAGGTCGCCGCGGAGATCCGGGCCGCCGGTGGTGAGGCGTTCGCCTACCTCTGTGATGTCACGGACGCGGAAGCGGTCGAGAAGATGGTCGCCGAGACCATCGCGCAATGGGGCCGCGTCGACATCCTCATCAACAATGCCGGGATCCTGCGCGACAAGTCCTTCGCGAAGATCCAGTTGGACCACGTCCGCCAGGTCGTCGACGTGCACCTGATGGGCTCGATCCACTGCACCAAGGCGGTGTGGCCGCACATGGTGGAACAGGGCTACGGCAGAGTGCTGATGACCACGTCCGCATCCGGCATCTACGGCAACTTCGGCCAGTCCAACTACGGCGCGGCGAAGTCCGGCCTGGTCGGCCTGATGAACGTCCTCGCGATCGAGGGCGAGCGGAAGGGCATCCGTGTCAACGCGCTCGCCCCGACCGCGGCCACGCAGATGACCGAGGGTCTGATCGACGAGCGCATCCTCGGCCTGCTCACCCCCGAATCGATTGCTCCGGGAGCCCTGTTCCTCGTCAGTGAACAGGCACCCACCAAGACCGTGCTCGCCGCCGGCGCCGGTGTCTTCGCCGTTGCGCAGATGAAGGAGTCCGCAGGGGTCTACCTCCCCGAGGGCGACCGCTCGCCCGAAACCATCGCCGAGCGGTGGGCCGAGATCAGCGACATGAGCGATCCCGTGGTCACCGCGTCCGCGTTCGACCAGACGAAGCGGTATGCCGCCATGGCCGGCACCGAGACGGGAGCCGTGCCGTGAGAGAGGCCGTCATCGTGTCCACGGCCCGGACGCCGATCGGCAAGGCGTTCCGCGGCTCGTTCCACGACACCTCGGGCCAGCACCTGGCCGCCCACGCGATCACCGGCGCACTGCGGCGAGCGGGACTCGACGGACAGGAGGTCGAGGACGTCGTGTTCGGCTGCGCGATGCAGGAGGGCTCGACGGGGATGAACGTCGCTCGCCAGGGGGCGCTGCGGGCGGGTCTGCCGGTGACGGTTCCCGGAATGACCATCGACCGGCAGTGCGCGTCGGGTCTGATGGCGATCGCGACCGCGGCGAAGCAGGTCGTCGTCGACGGGATGAACATCGTGATCGGCGGCGGGGTCGAATCCATCTCCCTCGTCCAGAACGAGCACCGGAACACCCACCGGGCCCTCGATCCGTGGCTGTCGCGGGAGAAGCCCTCGCTCTACCTGAGCATGCTGGAGACGGCGGAGATCGTGGCGGAGCGTTACGGCATCAGCCGCGACGAGCAGGACGAGTTCGCCCTGCTGTCCCAGCGGCGGACGGCCGCCGCGCAGCAAGCGGGACTCTTCGACGAGGAGATCGTCGCCTTCTCCGGCCGACGGACGGCCCCCGAGGGACCGGACGCCCCGGCGACCGTCAGGGAGTTCACCCTGCGCGAGGACGAGGGAAGCCGCGCCTCGACCACACGTGATGCGCTGTCCCGTCTCCGGCCGGTGCTTCCCGACGGGAAGGCGTCCGCGACCTCCACCGTCACCGCCGGCAACGCCTCCCAGCTCTCCGACGGAGCCTCCGCCGCCGTCGTGATGGAGGCCCGCGAAGCCGCGAAGCGCGGACTCACCCCGCTCGGCGCCTACCGGGGGATCGCCGTCGCCGGCTGCGAGCCGGACGAAATGGGGGTCGGCCCCGTGCACGCCGTCCCCAAGCTGCTCGCCGAACACCGCCTCTCCGTGGACGACATCGACCTGTGGGAGCTCAACGAGGCCTTCGCTTCACAGGCCGTCCACTGCCGTGACCGCCTGGGCATCGATCCGGCCAAGCTCAATGTCAACGGCGGCGCCATCGCGGTCGGCCACCCCTACGGCATGACGGGGGCCCGCCTCGTCGGCCACGCCCTGCTCGAGGGCCGCCGGCGCGGCGCCCGGTACGCCGTCATCACCATGTGCGTCGGCGGAGGCATGGGCGCCGCCGGTCTCTTCGAGATCTTCTGACGGCCGCCGTCCGCCGACGCGGCCGGCGCGCGGACTTCCTCCCTGGCACAGCGCGGATCCAGAACAGCGCGGCTGCCGCTGCCGTACCGAGGCGACACGTCGCCACCACCCCGGGTGCGTTCCCCGCACGACACCAGTACCTCAACCCGTTGGAAGGGCTCCGATGGCTATCGATTCGGTTTCTTCGGCGGCGGACACGCTGCACGCGCGCGCCACTCGCAAGGCCATGGTCAGGCTCCTGCCGATCATGCTGGCCGCCTACTTCATGGCCTACATCGACCGCACCAACGTCGCGCTCGCCAAGACCCAGCTGCAGGCCGACGTCGGCATCAGCGTCACCGCCTTCGGGCTGGGCGCCGGCATCTTCTTCGTCAGCTACGCCTTCCTGGAGGTGCCCGGCAGTCTGATCATGCACAGAGTCGGCCCAAGACGGTGGATCGCGCGGATCGCCCTCACCTGGGGCGCGCTCTCGGCGGCCATGATGTTCGTCCAGGGCGAGTGGTCGTTCTACGTGCTGCGCTTCTTCCTCGGCATGGCCGAGGCCGGCCTCTACCCGACCCTCATGTACATGGTCACCGTGTGGTTCTCCCAGAAGCACCGCGCCACCGTGGTCGGATTCATCTACCTGGCCCCGACCGTCGCCCTGATCGTGGGCAACCCGATGGGCGGCGCGCTGATGGAGTTCGACACGGCTCTGGGGCTGCACGGATGGCAGTGGATGTTCCTGATCGAGGGCCTCGTGACCATGCTCGTCGGCGTCCTCGTCTGGTTCAGCCTGCCGGAGACCCCCCGCGACGCCTCCTGGCTGACGCCCGAGGAGGCGGAGATACTCTCCGCCCGTGCCGCCGGTGACGGCGCGGAGACCGGAAACCGCATCAAGGGCAACCTGAAGCAGGCCTTCGCCCGCCCCTTCATCGTCATCGTCGCGCTGATCTACCTGTTCAACCAGGTCACGAACGTCGGCATCGTCTTCAACATGCCGTCGATCGTCGAGGAGCTGAACATCCACGGCTCGTTCCTCATCGGCCTGGTGTCGGGAAGCTCCGGTATCGGGGCCACCGTCGGAGTGCTCCTCGTTCCCGTCGTGCACCGTCGTTTCGGCAACGAGGTGGCGCTCATCGGGATCCTCGCGGCGTCGACGGCGGTGACGGCGGCGATCTTCCTGCTCTCGTCCTCCCCGGTGGCGCAGATCCTGCTGATCGCGGTGTCCATGGTCTTCGTGTTCGGCACGCTGCCGCTGTTCTGGTCCGTGGCCATGGCGCGGATGTCCGGGCTGGTCGCCGCCGCCGGTCTCGCGTTCATCAACACGATCGGGCTCCTCGGCGGATTCATCGGCCCGTACGCATTCGGCCTGGCCGAGGACGCGACCGGGAACCCCAGCGCGGGGCTCTACGTCGTCATCGCCTCCTCGGTCGTCGGCGTCCTGCTCACGCCTCTGCTCGCACGGGCCGTCCGCAGCGAGGACGCGACCGGGGCCGAGGCCCCGGACCCCGTCTCGCGTTAGCCGCGCCCCCTCCCGGAACAGACACGAAGGACACGAAGGAAACGCACATGCACGGCCTCATGCAGGACCGCCCCTTGTCACTGCCGATGCTCATGGACGGCATGGAGCACCGGTTCAGCCGCAAACACGTCACCACGACACAGCTGAGCGGCACCGTGTCCACGTCCTACGGCGATGTCGCCGAGCGCGTCCGGCGCCTCGCCGGCGTGCTGGATCACCTGGACGTCCCGGCCGGCGCCCGGGTGGGGAGTTTCGGGTGGAACTCCCAGCGCCACCTGGAGCTGTACATGGCCGTGCCCTGCTCGGGGCGGGTCCTGCACACGGTCAACCACCGTCTCTTCACGGACGACATCGCCTACATCGTCGACGACGCCGCGGACGACGTCCTCTTCGTCGACCGGTCGCTCCTCGACGTGGTGCACCCCCTGCTCGACACGTGCCCGAGCGTGCGGCACCTCGTCGTGATGGACGACGGCGCATCGACGGAGCTGCCGACCGACCCCCGGATACACGACTACGAGACCCTTCTGAGCGCCGCACGGCCGGTCGCGGCGTTCGAGAGCCTCGACGAACGCACCGCCGCCGCGCTGTGCTACACCTCGGGGACGACGGGCCGCCCCAAGGGAGTCCTCTACGACCACCGCTCGATCGTGCTGCACGCGATGACGCTGCTGATGGCGGACACCTTCGCCATCAGCGAGGACGACACGGTGATGCCGATCGTGCCCATGTTCCACGTCAACGCCTGGGGTCTTCCCTACGCCGCGCTGATGGCCGGAGCGAACCTGGTCATGCCCGGCCCGGTCATGTCACCGGAGCGCCTGGTGCGGGGGATGGAGGCGTGTCGGGTCACGTTCGCCGCCGCGGTGGCCACGGTCTGGCGCGGAGTGCTGCCCCACATCGGCGACGCCGACCTGAGCGCACTGCGGCGCGCCGTCAGCGGCGGGGGCGCGCTGCCCGTCTCGCTCTCCCGCGCCTTCCACGAGAAGGCCGGGGTCCCGCTGGCGAGCTCGTGGGGGATGACCGAGACCAGCCCGCTGGTCTGCAGCGCGAGAGTACCCAGCGAAACGGCGCACTCCCTGACCGAGGACGACCGCATCACCGCACTGGCCGACCCCGGTCCTCCCACGGTGCTGTGCTCGCTGCGCCTGGTCGCCGAGGACGGTTCCCCCGCGCCCCGCGACGGACGGCACCGGGGTGAGCTGCAGGTCGCCGGCCCGACCGTCGCGGCCGCCTATTACGGCGGTTCCTCCCAGACCTCGGCGTTCACCGAGGACGGCTGGTTGCGGACCGGCGACGTGGCCACCATCGACCCCCTCGGCGTCGTGCGCATCGTCGACCGGACCAAGGACCTCATCAAGTCGGGAGGGGAGTGGATCTCGTCGGTCGAACTCGAGAACGAGATCATGGCGATGCCCGATGTCCTGGAGGCCGCGGTCGTCGCGGTGCCCGACGACAAGTGGGGGGAGAGGCCGCTGGCCTGCGTGGTGCCGGTACCGGATTCGGGCCTCACCGCCGAGAGCGTCCGTCGGCATCTGTCCGGACGGGTGGCCAAGTGGTGGATCCCCGAGCAAGTGGTTCTGCTGGACGGTCTTCCCAAGACGGCGTCCGGAAAGTTCGCGAAAGCCGCGCTGCGCCGGTCGATGACCACTGCGAGCGGCTGACGGGCCAGCCACCGCACCGGACGGCCCGTCGCGGAGTCAGCGACGGGCCGTCCGGTACGGACTCCGCGACGGCAGAGCCTCAGCGAACCGGGTCGAGGAGCAGTCCTCCGACCACGATGTCCACGACCTCGTCGGCAAGTTGCCGCAACTCGTCCGACGACTGCCCCTCGATCCGGTGGAACCACATGTCGACGGCGTTGAGACTGCACAGCAGCGTCCGGGCGGCCAGGTTCGCGCGCACGGGACGCAGGGTGCCGTCGGCGATACCGTCCTTGACGACCTGGAGGAAAAGGTCTTCGTACTCCGCCCGCAGGACGTTCAGCGCGTCCAACGCCTTCCGCTGACGGGGCTTCAACGCGGTCGACGACTGCTCACGCACTCCGAGATGCACCACATGGTGGTAGGCGAGATTCGTCATCAGGTTCATCACGTGCTGGGTCGACATGGCGATGAGTCTCTCCCGCCCGCTCCCGGGAGCCTGGGCCATCGGCTCCACCTGTTCGCGGACGGTTCGCATGCCGTGCTCGTACGCGGCCAGGAAAATGTCGAACTTGGAGCGGAAGTGGTAGTAGATCAACCCTTTGGTGGCGCCGACGCTGTCGGCGATGTCATCGATGGCGACGCCGAACCCCTGCTCCATGAAGGCCTCGGCCGCGGCGTCCAGAATTCGGCGCTTGGCGTTGTCGGCCTCGACGCCGTCCGTGACTGCCATCCAGATCCTTCTCCCGTTCGGTACTGGTCCGGCGCATCGCGCACCGCGCACCGACGCACTCTTCGAGGAGCCGGAGCGCCCCGATGATGATACTCCCTAGTATTTCAGGGCGGGAAACAGGCAGTGAGCCCGCGACCACCGGCGGCAGCGGCCTCCTCGCGGGTCCTGCCCCTGAGCGGGCTCAACGTTTCCTTGCTCGATCCGGCGAGCAGGTGAAGGCGGCCGGGTCGACCAAGAACTCCTACCATGCGCGAACTCGTTGGTGATGTCCCGGACGGGAGCTGTACGACTGCTGTACACAGAACTCGGCCCGCGCCCGATGACCGCGTACCTGCCGGCGCAGGCGGGCCCGGCGTAGGCCGGTTGAGAACGGCCCGACGGCCTGTCGAGCCGGAGTGGCGCGATGTGCGGCCCCGAGGGAGCCGCACATCGCATTGTCGGCGGTGTGTCATCAGTGGTGGCCGTAGCCGCCCCGGCCGTTGTCGTGGTCGCCGCCGCGACCGTTGTCGTGGTCGCCGCCGCGGCCGTGGTCATGGTTGTTGAAGTCGTGGTGGCCGCCACGGCCGTAGTCGTGGTTGTCGAAGTCGTGGTGGCCGCCACGGTCGTAGTCGTGGTTGTCGAAGTCGTGGTGGCCGCCACGGCCGTAGCCGTCGCAGTCGTTGCCCCACCAGTTGTCGTAGTCGCAGCGTTGGCTGTGACTGTAGCTCTGGGAGGAGGCCGAAGCGGTGCTTGCCGTACCGACGGCGACACCGCCGGCCATCAGCAGCCCTGCGGCGGACGCCGCGGCGAGGCGCCTCGCGCGTTGTGGTCGCATGGGAAATACCTTTCGCCCCATCGTCCCCGCCCCCTGAAGGGAGCGCGGGAATGGATGGCCGCAGTCGCAAACGAAATTCGCGAGAGGGTCTTTGAGTGTCACCGAACGCCGTTCCGGTGCACGGGCTCGACCGCCGACGCCTCCAGGCCGCCCATCGATACACGCGGGCGATCACTGTGGCCATGGTCCGCTCGGTCCGGGAACCGGTCGGCCGGGCGCGCCGTGCTTACGGCATTCACTCTGTGAGCCTAATCACACACCGGCGCATCGGCATCTTGGGAAACCCACCATGTTCGGCCGTCGCCGAGGGGCCCGGACCACACCCTCCCGGATCACCGGAACGGCGAGTCGGCCGTCACGTATGCGACCCGGCCCGGCCCGGCAGCCGACGCCCCGCCCGAGCCCGACGGCTGCGTACGGTGGGCCGCCGGGCGACTCCGTGCGCCGGGGGCCGCCGCCCGCACAACCGGGCGTCCTCGCCCCCTGGAGTCGGCCTCCTGTGTGACGCAGGCACTCCGGCTTGCCCTCGCCCACCGCGCCGCCCGGATCGGACGACACCGTGCACGGGGAGCGAAGCGTCACGGATCGAGCGCGGAAGGAACCGGAGCACACGAAGGTGATGCACAGCCCGGCCGGCCAGTCCTGGTCCTGGTCCTGGCCCTGATCGGGCCGACTCCTGTGCGTCAGGGTTCGCCCGGGGTCACCTGCTTCGAGCCCATGGCGGTCTTGTGATCAGTGCGAACGCGGGTGGGATGTGGCGCTCCTGCACGCCGGCTGCGCGTCGGCAGGGCCGTTGCCGGTGCGGCCGGTCTACGATCGCGCCGTGCCGAGGGTGACCGAAATGCTGAAGCGCCTGGTCATCGGGCGGGCCAAGCGCAGTGAGGAACTGAGCGAGACGCTGCTGCCCAAGCGGATCGCTCTGCCGATCTTCGCGTCCGACCCGTTGTCCTCCGTGGCCTATGCCACACAGGAGATCCTGCTGGTCCTCACCCTCGGTGGACTGGCCTATCTGCACTTCACGCCGTGGATCGGGGCCGCGGTCGTGGCGCTGATGGCGGTGGTGGTGCTCTCGTACCGCCAGGTCGTCAACTCCTATCCGAGCGGGGGTGGCTCCTACACGGTCGTCTCGACCAACCTCGGCCCCTCGGCGGGTCTGGTGGTGGGGGCCTCGTTGCTGGTCGACTACGTGATGACCGTGGCGGTGTCGGTCGCCTCCGGAGTGGACAACATCATCTCGGCGCTGCCCGCGCTGGCCGACTACCGCGTCCCGATGGCACTGGGCTTCGTGGCCCTGCTGACGGCGATGAACCTGCGGGGCGTGCGCGAGTCCGGCCGGTTGTTCGCCGCTCCCACGTACCTGTTCATCGGCGGAGTGCTGATCATGGTCGGCACGGGGCTGCTCCGCTACGTCCTGGGCGATGCCCCCGTCGCCGAGAGCGCCCGTTACGGCATCGTCCCCGAACAGGGCGACGCGGACCTGGCGGGGCTGGCCCTGGTCATGCTGGTGCTGCGCGCGTTCTCCAGCGGCTGCACGGCACTGACGGGTGTGGAGGCGATCTCCAACGGCGTACCGGCCTTCCGCAAGCCCAAGTCGAAGAACGCCGCGAGCACCCTGGCCGCCATGGGCATCATCGCGGTCGTCATGTTCACCGGTGTCACCACCCTCGCGATCGTCGCCGAGGTGCACATCACCAACGATTCCTGCCGGCTCACCGGACTGGCCGACTGCGGCGAACACACCCAGCGCACCGTCATCGCGCAGCTCGCCGCGGCTGTCTTCGGCGGGAGTACCAGTTTCGGGTTCTACTACATCCAGGCGGTCACGGCCCTGATCCTGATCCTCGCCGCGAACACCGCCTTCAACGGCTTCCCGTTGCTCTCCTCGATCCTCGCCGAGCACCGCTACCTTCCCCGCCAACTGCACAACCGCGGTGACCGGCTCGTCTTCTCCAACGGCATCCTCGCCCTGGCCGTCGTCGCCGGACTCCTCCTCTACGGATTCAAGGCAAACGTCACCAGCCTGATCCACCTCTACATCCTCGGCGTCTTCACCTCCTTCACCCTCTCCCAGACCGGAATGATCCGGCACTGGAACCGCGCACTGCGCACCGAGACCGACCCCGTGTCGCGCCGCCGCCACCAGCTGGCCCGCGCCATCAACACCACCGGCGCCGTCGTCACCGGCCTGGTCCTGGTGATCGTGCTGGCCACCAAATTCACCCAGGGCGCCTGGGTGGCCGTACTCGCCGCGGTCCTGCTGTGGCTGATGATGCGAGGCATCCACCATCACTACGACCGGACCTCCGCGGAACTCGCGGTGACCGACCCGCGCCAGGAGAGCACGCCGCCCTCCCGGGTCCTCGCGATCGTGCTCGTCTCCACCCTCCACAAGCCGACCCTGCGGGCCCTCGCCTACGCCCGCGCCTTCCGGCCCGACAGTCTGGAGGCGGTCACCGTCGCAGTCGACCAGGAGTCACTGGCCGTCCTGCGCAAGCAGTGGAACGACTTCGACATCCAGGTGCCGTTGAAGATCCTCCGGTCCCCCTACCGCGAAATCACCAGACCGGCGGTGGAGTACGTACGCTCCATCCGCCGCGCAGGCCCCCACGACGTCGTCGCCGTCTTCGTCCCCGAATACGTCGTCGGCCACTGGTGGGAGAACCTCCTCCACAACCACTCCGCCCTCTGGCTCAAGAGCCGCCTGCTCTTCATCCCCGGCGTCACCGTGACCAGCGTCCCCTGGCAGTTGTCCTCCGCCGTCCACGCCAAGCGACCGACCGCCCGCGCCCCCGGTTCCGTCCGCCGCGGCGAACCCCCCGACACGGCCCGCCACACCACTGCCCACCCC
>NZ_MSGP01000191.1 GCF_002078235.1 Streptomyces viridosporus | reverse complement strand
CCGGCCGCCGGGGGCGGCCGGTGGTCGGCCGGGGGTGCTTTCTGCGAGCGGATCCTCCCATCATGTGAGACGCCGTGCGGGATGCGTGGGCACCCCCTTGACGCGGCGGGAAGCCCGTCCGACACTCCAGAGCAAAGATCCCTAGTGGATTGGTAGGAAATGATGGAGCGTCCGGAACCGCCCGCCGACGGCGTCGTGCGCGCGGGCCGCCCGTCCCTCCTCCTGACCTCCCGCCGCCACATCGATCTCCTGCGCGTCTGCAGCGCGGCGAGCCCCCTGCGCTGAACCGGCGGTGCCCACCGGCACCGCATCCCCGCCGTGCACGGACACGCGCCGACGCCACCGCGCGCCCCTCACCCCCGTGCGCCGCCCGCCGCACCTCTGAGAACCAGAAGCCGGACCCGGACCCAGGGAGACACATGCCCGCCGCACCTCCGACCACCGTGCCGCACCTCCCCTCCCCACCGCCGTTCCGGGGCAGGATCGGCTGCGACGCGCACAGCGGCCACTACCCGGTACCGCGCCGCTACCGCCTCCACCTCTCGCCGTCCTGCCCGGACTGTCTGCGGATCGCCGTCACCCACAGCCTGCTCGGTCTGGAGGAAACCCTCCCGGTGCTGCGGCTGCCCGCGGTCCCCGACGGGCCCGACGGCGGACACCGCGCCCTGCGCCCGTTGTACGAGGCCAGTGCGCACCGGTATCCCGGACCGGCCGCCGCACCGGTGCTGAGCGACACCTGGACGGGGCGGATCGTCAGCACGCACACCCCGGACATCCTGAGCGACCTGGCCCGGCGCTTCGGCGGTGACGGGCCCGGCCGGCCCGCGCTGCACCCGCGGGACAGGGCGGCGGAGATCGAGGCCGTCGAACGCCTCTGCGCGTACCGCATCGGTGAGGCCGCGCAGTACGCCGGGCGGGCCGACGCCGACGCCGAGGCACGCCGCACCGCCCTCGGTTCCCTGCTCCGCGTCCTGGACTCGCTGGAGCGGCGGCTCGCGCACCAGGACTTCGTCCTGGGGGACGAAATGACCGCCGCCGACGTGCGGATGTGGGTGACCCTCGTACAGCTCGACACCGTGCACCGGCTGCACCTGGACGCCGCCGCGGTCCACCGCATCGCCGACCACCCGCACCTGTGGGCCTACGCCCGGCGCCTGGCCGCGCATCCCGCCTTCGGCACCCACCTCGACCTGGACGGCATCGCCCGCAGGCACCACGCCCACTGCCAGGGGCTGGAGGCCGCGGGCGCGGCGGTGCAGATCATGGACTGGGCGGCGCACATCGCGGGCGGGACCGCCGCCCGGTTCCACCGGGAGCGTCCGGACGGCTTCACGGAGCCGCAACACGCCCTCCACCTTCGTCCGTCCGGCTCCGCCTAGCCTGCGACGACGGGGGTCTGCCGGACCGGAGCGCGGCAGGCCCCTTCCGACTCGTCCCGATCCCGTCCGGCTCCACCGTCGCCGAGGTGCTGCGCAACACCATCGACAGGCCCCCTGCCGCCGTCGTCGCCGTCGCCGTCGTCGTCGCCGAGGACGACACGACCGCCCGGGAACCGGCCGCCGGCTACGGCCTGCGGGTGCGCGGCATCCGCGAGGAACGGCGGCGCCGACGAGTCGGCATCTCCCGACCGCGCCGCGGGACGACGTCCGAACGATCAGGGGGTGACATGGCAGGAGCGCCGGAACTGCACGGTCTGGCCGTCGGCCTGATCATCGCGGTGGTGACCGCGCCCGTGGGGGTCTCGGGCGCGGTGTTCCTGCTGCCCGTGCAACTGAGCGTGTTCGGCGTGCCCAGTCCGGCGGTCACCCCCACCAACCTGTTGTTCAACGTGGTGGCCGGGCCCGGCGCTCTGCTGCGCTACCGCCGTGCGGGCCTGCTGAACAGCCCGCTGGCCCGCCGTCTGGTGATCGGCACTCTGCCCGGCGTGGTCATCGGCGCGGTGGTGCGGGTCTTCGCCGTCCCCGGGCCCGCCGTCTTCCGTCTTCTGGTCGCCGGACTGCTGATGCCGCTGGGCCTGTGGCTGATCGTCCGTACCTTCCGGCCCGCCCGCCCGGCCGCCCCGGCGGCGGAACCCTCCCGCCGTACCGTCACCGGCCTGGCCCTGGTCGTCGGGATCATCGGCGGGATCTACGGCATCGGCGGCGGCTCCCTCCTCGGCCCCGTCCTGGTCGGCCGGGGCATGCCGGTGAGCCGGGTCGCCCCCGCCGCCCTCGCCGCCACCTTCGCCACGTCCGTGGCCGGGGCCGCGGTCTTCGCCCTGCTGTCCCTGACCGGTTCCGGTGACGTCGCCCCCGACTGGCCCCTCGGACTGGCCTGTGGTGTGGGCGGGCTGATCGGCGGTTACCTCGGGGCGCGCCTGCAGCCCCGTCTGCCCGAGACCGCCCTGCGTCTGCTGCTGGGCGCCCTGGCCGCCGTCTTCGGGGCCCTCTACGCGGTTCAGTCCCTGCGCTGACGCAACGGGTACCGAGCGCGCGGACCGCGCCGACGGTCGTCTCGCGGCTGTCGCCCGCTTCCGGGCGGGACGAGCGGTTCGCCGGATGCGAAAAACAGCCGGGAAAGGGAGTATTTCCTGATGTGTCCGGTGAAGTGCGCGCAGGGAGGGGTCCTGTGGTGAGTGCACCGGTCAGTGCCGCCGACACGCCTGCCGATCGGCCCTGTACCGGTCATCCTGCTCCGTCGTGTCCGGGGGTGACCGGTCGCCGGGAGACCGCGGCCGGCGCCGTGCGTGTCCGCGGGGCTCTGCGCCGCCGGGCCGGACCGTCGCCCGCCCGGTGCCCCGTCGACCGCATGGGGCCATCCGGCGTCACCCGCGACAGCGGCCCGGCACGGTGACCGGGTGGCGCGGGTGAAGACCGTCCGGGTCTCCCAGACCCGGGCGAGGAGACGGGACCTGGTGGCCCAGCTCTCCGTCCCGGTGCGTTCCTTCCTGGCCACCGAGGCGGGCAGCGCCGGCCTGCTCCTGGCCGCGGTCGTGGTCGCCCTGGTGTGGGCGAACTCCCCCTGGTCCGATGCGTACACGGCGCTCTGGGCGACCGAGGCGTCGATCTCCATCGGCGGCGCCGATCTGTCGATGGACCTGGGGCACTGGGTCAGCGACGGCCTGATGGCCCTGTTCTTCTTCGTCATCGGCCTGGAGGTCCGCTACCAGGCGTCTGCGGGCGAGCTGACCGGGCGCCGCAGTGTCGTGCTCCCGGCGCTGGCCGGGATCGGCGGGATGCTCGTCCCCGCGCTGCTGTACCTGGCGGTCGTGCCAGGAGAGGAGGCCCGTAGCGGATGGGGTGTGGTGATCGGCACCGACACGGCGTTCATGCTGGGGGCACTCGCCGTGGTCGGCCCCCGGTTCGACACCCAGCTGCGCGTCTTCCTGCTGGCCGTCACCGTCATCGACGACATCGTCGCCGTCACCGTGATCGGCGTGGTCTACTCGGGAACGGTCCGCCCGGTGCCCCTGCTGGCCGCGCTCGTCCTCTGCGCGCTTCTGGCCGGGCTGAGCCGTCTGCGGGTCTGGCGCACGGCCCCGTACGTGCTGATCGCTCTCGCGCTGTGGTTCGCCACCTTCGAATCCGGCCTCCACGCCTCCGTGGCGGGCATGCTCGGCGGTCTCCTCATCCCCGCCCGGGCCCCCACACGCGAGCTGGTGGAAAAGGCCGCCCGGCTCTTCCGCGCCTTCCGCCAGTCACCCCGTCCGGACGTGGGCCGGACGGCCCGCATGGGGCTGCAGCGCGCCGTCTCCGTCAACGAGCGGCTGCAGACGGTCCTCCACCCCTGGACCAGCTATGTCGTCGTCCCCGTGTTCGCCCTGGCCAACGCCGGCATCGACCTGCGCGGCGGCGTCCTGGCCGAAGCCCTGTCCTCCGCGGTCACCTGGGCCGTGGTCATCGGCCTCGTCGTCGGAAAACTCCTGGGCATCGCCCTCGGCACTTTCCTCGGCATCCGCCTGGGTCTTGGAAGGCTTCCCCAGGGAGTGGGGCCGGGCCAGGTGCTGGGCGGCGCCGCCCTGTCCGGGATCGGCTTCACCGTGTCCCTGCTGATCGCCGGACTGGCCTTCGAGGACCCGTCGCTCCGGACCCGGGTGACCGTCGGTGTCCTGCTGACGGCCGTGCTCTCCACGATTTCGGGATGGGTGGTGTTCCACCTCGCCGCGGTGCTGCACGGCGAGACGGAGGCCGACCTGCCGCGTTTCCTGGACCGCCCGGTCGACCCGGCCACGGACCACGTCACCGGCCCGCCGGACGCGCCGCTGACCCTGGTGGAGTACGGCGACTTCGAGTGCCCCTTCTGCGCCCGTACCACCGGCGTCGCCCAGGAACTGCGGCAGCGCTTCGGCGACCGGCTCCGCTACGTCTTCCGGCACCTGCCGCTCCTTGACGTGCACCCCCACTCCGAGCTCGCCGCCCGGGCGGCCGTCGCCGCCGACGCCCAGGGACGCTTCTGGCAGATGCACGACCTGCTCTTCGCCCACCAGGACCAGCTCGAGTTCGAGGACATCGTGGGCTACGCCGCCCAGCTCGGGCTGGACGTCGAGAGGTTCCTCGAGGACCTCGACTCGGAGCGGACGGCGGCCCGGGTGCGGGCCGACGTGGCCAGCGCCGAGGCCAGCGGTGCCCGCGGCACCCCGACGTTCTTCCTCGGCAGCCGGCGGCACACCGGGCCCTACGACGCGCAGACACTCGCCCGGGAACTCGAGACGTCCGCCGCCGACTCGCACCTGCCGTAGTCCCGCCCCGCCTCACCGGACGGCGTGGCATCGTGGCCGTATGGCGACGGGAGCGGATGTGGCCGTGTTCGTCGGGCTGCAGGCGTCCGGGAAGTCCACCTTCTACGGCCAGTGCCTGTCCGGCCGGTACGCGCTGGTCGGCAAGGACCTGTTCCCGCGGGGCGCCCGCAACAGGCAGCGGCGGCAGATGCGGCTGGTGGGGGAGCACCTGGCCGCCGGGCGGTCGGTGGCGGTGGACAACACCAACCCGTCACCGCACGAGTGGGCGCCGCTGGTGGAACTGGCCCATGCCCACGGCGCCACCGCGACGGCGTACTGGTTCCCCCCGGACGTGACCGGCTCACTGCGGCGCAACGCCGCCCGCGAGGGCCGCGACCGCGTCCCGGACGTCGGCGTCCTGGCCACGCTGAAGAAGCTCCGCAGACCCTCGACGGAGGACGGGTTCGACGCGGTGCTCGAGGTGCGGTTCGACGGCCGCGGCGGCTTCGAGGTGCGCTCCGGGACACCGCGTGCACCCGGAGCGCCGGGCACCCCGCGCGCCATGCCGAGGAACGAGCCCGGCGGTGGACGGCCGAGCCGCACCGGCGGCGGCGCCGGCGAAGCCGGCCCCGACCGGCGGGACACGGAGAGGTGAGGCGCCCGCGGCGGCCGGCCCACCGCCGCCCGCCGGGCCGAACGACCGGACGGCTGAACGGCTGAGCGGCCGGACGGCCGAACGGCCGAACGGGCGGCAGCGGTACGGCGGGCGGGCTGGTAATCCGTAGGGAGCGGCCGCTGCGCGCACCACGGGGACCCGTCCGCGGAAGACACGGGCGGGCGCACACGGAGGCTCCGGCGGGAGCCCAGGGACGGAGGCATGCCGATGGCGACCACCGCGGACCGGCACGGAGCCGGTGCGAGACCGGCCAGTCTGCGGTTACCGGGGATCCTGCTGGGGGTGGGGCTCGGCGGCTTCGTGGACGGCATCCTGCTGCACCAGATCCTGCAGTGGCACCACATGCTCACGAGCACCGACCAGGACCGCATCGGTGTGAAGTACTACGACCCCGACACCGTCTCCGGGCTGGAGATGAACACCGTCTGGGACGGCTTCTTCCACACCGTGTGCTGGATCGCGGTCCTGACCGGACTCGCGGTCCTCTACTCCCGGGTCACCCACCACCGGCGCCGGGTGTGGACCTCCCGGGTGCTGTGGGGCTGGATGCTCGCCGGCTGGGGACTGTTCAACCTCGTCGAAGGCGTCCTGGACCACCACATCCTGGTCATCCACCACGTCCACGCCGGCGACGACCAGGTCTGGTGGGACATCGGCTTCCTCGTCCTGGGCGCGCTGCTGCTCCTCGGAGGATGGCTCCTCCAGCGCGGCGGGCGGCCCTTCGACCCCGAAGCCCGGCGGGCACCGGACGCCTGATGGACCCGCACACGCACCCCGCGCACCACGGCGCGGACAGCGGCCTGCCGGAGATCCTGCCGCCCGCGCTCGCCCTGTCGGCCTGCGCCGTGGGCTACCTGTGTCTCGCCCACCGGGCCCGGCGCCGCAACCCCGCCCGGGGATGGAACCCGTGGCGCACGGCCGGCTTCACCCTCGGCCTGCTCCTGCTCGCCGCGGCCCTCCTGCCACCCCTCGCGCCCTTCGCGCACGGCGACTTCCGCGGGCACATGGCGCAGCACATGCTCATCGGCATGTACGCCCCCCTGGCCCTGGTGCTCGGTGCCCCCGTCACCCTCCTGCTGCGCACCCTGCCGGTGGCCTCCGCCCGGCGGCTCACCACGGTCCTGCACAGCCGCCCCGCCCGCCTGCTGTCCCACCCCGCCCCCGCCCTGCTGCTGTCCACGGGCACGCTGGGGCTTCTCTACTTCACCCCGCTCCACCACACCGCCACGGCCCATCCGGCCGGGCACTGGCTGCTGCACGCCCACTTCCTGCTCTCCGGCTGCCTCTTCGCCCACGCCATCGCAGGCCCCGACCCGGCCCCGGCCCGTCCCGGCGTCCCCGCCCGCCTGGTCTGGCTCGGCTGTGCCGTCGCCCTGCACGCCGTCCTCTCACAGCTGATGTACGGCGGGTTCTGGGTCGAGGTGCACGCTCCCGTCCCCGAGGTCCAGGGCGCCGCGGAGATCATGTACTACGGCGGTGACCTGGCCGAACTCCTCCTGGCCGCCGCGCTCGTGGCCACCTGGCGGCCCGGCCGGGGGCCGCACCCCCGCACGAAGCCGGAGACCGTCCCCGCGGCCCGGTGAACGGTCCTCCGTCGCCCGGGCCCGTTGTCAGTGGCGGGCGGCATGATGCGGATCATGACAACTCCTGCAGCAGTGATCGTGGACGCCGCCGCCTACGCGCGGGCGGTCGAGGACGCCGTGGGCGCGGCGGCCGCCTACTACACGGGCGGCACCTCGCCCCTGGACGACGACGCCTACGACCGACTGGTGCGCGGGATCGCCGACTGGGAGGCGGACCACCCCGACCAGGTGCTCCCCGGCTCCCCCACGGGGAAGGTGGCCGGCGGCGCGGTGGAGGGCGACGTGCCGCACACGGTGCCGATGCTCAGCCTCGACAACGTGTTCTCCGCGGAGGAGTTCACCGCCTGGACCGCGGCCCTGGCCCGTCGTACCGGCCGTGACACGACACGCTTCAGCGTGGGCCCGAAGCTGGACGGCCTCGCGATCGCCGCCCGTTACAACGGCGGCCGCCTCACCCGGCTGATCACCCGCGGGGACGGGACGGCCGGGGAGGACGTCTCGCACGCGATCGGCACCGTCGAAGGACTCCCCGAGCGGCTGGCCGAGCCGGTCACCCTGGAGGTGCGCGGTGAAGTCCTCATGACGGCCGCCCAGTTCGAGTACGCCAACGAGGTGCGCACGGGGCACGGCGGGCAGCCGTTCGCCAACCCGCGCAACGCGGCCGCGGGCACCCTGCGGGCGAAGGAGCGCGTCTACACGGTGCCGATGACGTTCTTCGGCTACGGACTGCTGCCGCTGCCCGACACCGACCGTGCCCTCGCCGAGCGGCTGGACGAGCTCGCTCACAGCGAGCTGATGGACCTGGCGGCCGGGCTCGGCGTGCACACCAGTGCCCGGACCGCGGTCCCGGACACCGTCGCCGAGACCCCCGAGCAGGTCCTGGACCGGGTGAAGGAGATCGCCGCGGTCCGCGCCGAGCTGCCGTTCGGCATAGACGGGATCGTCGTCAAGGCCGACCTCGCCGCCGACCGGCGGGCCGCCGGATCCGGCTCCCGCGCGCCCCGGTGGGCGGTCGCCTACAAGCTGCCGGCCGTGGAGAAGATCACCCGGCTGCTGGAGGTGGAGTGGAACGTCGGCCGCACCGGCATCATCGCGCCGCGCGCCGTCCTCGAACCGGTCGTCATCGACGGCTCCACCATCACCTACGCCACCCTGCACAACCCGGCCGACATCACCCGCCGCGACCTGCGCCTCGGCGACCACGTCATGGTGCACCGCGCCGGCGACGTCATCCCCCGCGTCGAGGCCCCCGTCGCCCACCTGCGCACGGGCGAGGAACGGCCCATCGAGTTCCCCGGGCACTGCCCCCGCTGCGGGTCGGACATCGACACCGGCGAGGAACGCTGGCGGTGCGCCCAGGGCCGCAACTGCCACCTGGTCGCTTCCCTCGCCTACGCCGCGGGGCGCGACCAGCTCGACATCGAGGGCCTGGGCACCACCCGTGTCGTCCAGCTCGTCGACGCGGGCCTGGTCGCCGATCTCGCCGACCTGTTCGCCCTCCGGCGCGACCAGCTGCTCGCCCTGGAGCGGATGGGCGAAACCAGCACCGACAACCTGCTCGCCGCGATCGAGAGGGCCAAGGCGCAACCGCTGTCGCGGGTGCTGTGCGCGCTCGGGGTCCGCGGAACCGGCCGTTCCATGTCACGGCGCATCGCCCGGCACTTCGCCACCATGGACCACATCCGCGCCGCCGACACCGACGCGATGCAGCAGGTCGAGGGCATCGGGGCGGAGAAAGCCCCCTCGATCGTCGCGGAACTGGCCGAACTCGCCCCCCTCATCGACAAGCTCGCCGCCGCGGGCGTCACCATGACCGAACCCGGCGCCGTGCCCCCGGCCGCCGAGGCCGCTCCCGACGGCCGGAGCGGGGCCGGGGCGCCGGCGGAGGACGGCCCGCTGGCCGGGATGACGGTGGTGGTCACCGGCGCGATGACCGGGAGCCTGGAGAAGCTCTCCCGCAACGAGATGAACGAACTCGTCGAAAGGGCCGGCGGACGCTCCTCCTCCAGCGTCTCGAGGAGGACCACCCTCGTCGTCGCGGGCGAGGGAGCCGGTGCCAAGCGCGCCAAGGCCGAACAGCTCGGCATCCGCCTCGCCGCCCCGGACGAGTTCGCCGCCCTGGTCGCCGGCCTCCTCGCCTGACGCGGCCGTTCTCCGGGGCCCGCCGCGGGAATCCGGCGGGGATCCGTCGCCGACGGGAGGGACGGCCCCGGCCGACCGGAAGAACGAGCGCGGGGACCGCTGCGGCCGGGCGCGCAGCCTCGGTGAAGAGCCTGTACCGGCGCTCCCGCCGAGCGACTCCTCAAAGCCACGGACCCGACCCGACCTGACCCGCCCCGATCTGCCCCGACCTGACCCGGCCGCCCCGACCCGGCCCGGGGCCGCGGCGCCCTCTGGTTTACGCCTGTCGCCGCTGGCTACGCGGGCGTCATGAAGCAGTCCGCGTATCCACGAGGAACCGCAGGCGGCCGGCACGGCCGCGAACCGTCGGAGGGGCCACGGCATGAGTGACGAGCGATCCGGGCGGAGGACGGAGCCGGTGCCGCGGTCCCGCTCCGGCGCCCTGGGCAGCCGCTCCCCGAGGAGCGGCACGGAACCGCGGAACGCGCAGAGTCCGCTCGGCCTGCGCCTGCTGCTGTCCGGTGTCTTCCTGCCCGTCTTCTGCGTGGCGGCCGTGCTGTTCGGCCTGTGGGCCGCGAACTCCGGGCCCGGTGACAGCCCCGGCCGGGACGTCCTGACCGGGCTCGCCGTCGGGTGCGGCGTACTGGCTCTGATCGCGGCGGTCGACCTGCTGGTCGTGGTCCGCAGGCGGCGACGGGAACGAGGCATCCGCGGGTGACCCCTCCCCTCCCGGGGGGCGGGCTTCCCCTCCCCGGGAGGGCGGACAGGGCGGACGCGCGGGTGAGGCGGCGGACACGACACAGGGCGGGCCGTGCGCCCACCGGCCGTATGAGGACGGTCGGGGGCGCACGGCCCGCCCGAAGCGGCCCGGACAGGCCGGCCCTAGGTGCGGTCGCCCTTCGGCTTGCCGAACTGGTCCGGGGTGCCGTGCGGCGGCGGGCTGAACGGCTGCGGCGAGGTGGCGGGCGACACCGGGGAACCGGTCCGGCTCGCGCCCTGCTCGGGACGCAGCGCGTCCGGATCGCCGGACGTCGGCTCGGCCCCCGCGCGCAGCTGCTCCAGCCGGGCCGTCAGCAGTTCGGTCACCGGGAGCCGGTCGGCGTGCGAGCGCTCGTAGGACAGGAGTTTCTCGACCTCGTCCGCGGACAGCGAGCGGATCCGGCTCTCCAGACCGCCGATGGGCAGGTGGTCGTAGTCGGGCAGCGGCAGGGCGTTGCGGGCGGGATCTGTCATGGTTCTCACTTCCCTGTGGACGGCGTGGCGGGCACGGTGGCGGCCGGGGCCGCGCGGGCGGTCAGCGGCCGCCCGGGCCGCCGCTGCCGAACCCTCCGCTGCTGCCCTCGTCCCAGCGGGGCCGCTGCTGCGGCGCGCCGGTGCGGGTGCCGGAGTTGCCGTGATCGTTCAGCTCGTGCGGCGTCAGGCGTGCGTCGCTGCGGGGCACCTCGTCGGGTTCCCGGTGCTCCCGGACCTCGCGGACCGGCCCGCCCTCGGGCATCCGGGGCTGCTCCTCGGGGCGGGGCCTGCGGATCCCGCTGCGCGCGACCCGGCGGCTGCCGAGGGCGAACGCGCCGATCAGCAGGGCCACGACCACCACGGCCGCCACCACGAGCCCGGCGCCCAGGACGCCGCGACTCGCGGCGAGATCGGCCGACTGCATCCATGAGGTGTTCGTCATGGCTCGCGGGTACCCCGGGTCCGGTCGGCGAACCAGCTCACCCGGACCGCGCCGCAGGGGGCTCCGGTGCCGCGCGCGTCTTCGGCGGCGGGCCCGGGGAACCGTGCGGAACCCTTGGGGGAAGCGGGTTTGAGCGCGGGAACCGCGGCTACCCGCGCGGTGTGACGACGACATCCCAGGAGGAGCTGTTCCGGTTCCTGGAGGACCGTTTCGCCTGTGCCCAGGCGTGCACCGAATGCGCGCGGGCCTGTGCGACGCGGGCGAGTCTCGTGGACCCGGACGGCACCGAGAACCAGGAACTCGTACGACGTAAGGGCATCATGTGCGCGGAGGTGTGCGACGCGACCTGCCGTGTGCTGTCCGAGCAGAACCAGGTGGACGAGGAGACCATCCGGGTCCAGGTCGAGTGGTGCCGGCAGGTGTGCCTGGAGAGCGCGCACGTGTTCGACGGGCACCCCGGGGCGGAACGCACGGCGGAGGCCTGCCGGGCCTGCGCCCGGGCCTGCACGACGTTCCTCGCCACCCTGAACTGAGGGATCCGGGCCGCACCGGGCCGCGCACCCGACCGAGTACGCCCGTCGGGCCGGGGCCCGGTGCGGCATCGGGGTGCGCACCGCCCGGCGCGGTACAAAATCGGGCGAGATGTCGCCATACTGGACGAGCCAGGGGAGGGCGCGCAGGACGGCGACGGGGGCGGGCGCAGGAGATGGGGGACACCAGCAGGCTCATCCAGGGCCGGTACCGGCTGCTCGACGAGATCGGGCGCGGCGGCATGGGCGAGGTGTGGCGGGCGCGGGACGAGTCACTGGGGCGGCAGGTCGCCGTGAAGTGCCTCAAGCCGCTCGGCCCGCACCACGACCGGTCGTCCGGCCGCGTGCTGCGCGAACGGTTCCGCCGCGAGGCCCGGGTGGCCGCGGCACTGCAGCACCGCGGGATCACCGTCGTGCACGACTTCGGGGAATCCGAGGGCGTGCTCTACCTGGTGATGGAACTGCTCCAGGGGCGCAACCTCAGCCAGCTCCTGGAGGACAACCGGCAGCACCCGCTGCCGGTCGACGAGGTCGTGGACATCGCCGAGCAGGTCGCCGCCGCCCTCGCCTACACCCACGACCAGGGTGTCGTGCACCGGGACCTGAAGCCCGCCAACATCGTGCGGCTGGACGACGGCACCGTGAAGATCTGCGACTTCGGCATCGCCCGCCTCGGCCACGACATCGGCTTCACCTCCCGGCTGACCGGCACCGGCATCGCGATGGGCACCCCGCACTACATGTCGCCGGAGCAGATCAGCGGCTCGGAGGTCGACCGGCGCAGCGACCTGTACTCCTTCGGATGCGTGCTGTACGAGATCGCCACCGGGGTACCGCCGTTCGACCTCGACGACGCCTGGGCGGTCCTCGTCGGCCACCGCGACACCCCGCCCCGGCCGCCGCGCGGCCACCGCTCGGAACTGCCCGAGCGGCTGGAGCGCGTCATCCTGGACCTGCTGTCCAAGGAGCCCGACGGACGCCCGGACAACGCCCGCGAACTGGCTCGACGCCTCGAGGAGTTACGGGCCGTGCCGCCGCCCGTCCCGGCCGCGGTGGCGGCCCGGCGGGAGGCCGCGGAGGCACGGAGCGCGAACGGATCCGCGTCCGCGGTCCGGCCCGCGCCCGCGGTCCGGGCGGCCCGGCTGCCGTCCTGGACCCGCGGTATGACCACCGGGCACAAGGCGGCCGGCGACGGACTGCGCACCACGCCCCCGGACCCCGCGGCCGGCCTCTCCGGCGAGTGGATCGCCCGCCCCGCGAGCGGCCGTGCCGGGGCCCCCGTGCCGGACGAGCGGCCCGCCCCGTCACCGGAGGCGCCGGCCGCCCTGGCCGAACGGCACGATGCGGGCCTGAGCCTGGGCCGCCTGGGCCGCTGGGCGGAGGCGGGCGAGGTGCACCGCGCGGTCGCCGCCGAGCGCGAGCGCCTGCTCGGACCGGACCACCCCGACACGCTCGCCAGCCGCTACGAGGTCGCCCTCGGCCTCAGCCGCACCGGCCGTGCCGCCGAGGCGCTGCGCGTGTACAAGCGGGTGGCCGAGGCCCGCATCCGCACACTGGGCGCCGACCACCCCGACACCCTCGCCACCCGCCAGGAGATGGCCTACGTCCTCGCCCGGTCGGGCCGTCCCTTCGACGCCCACCGGGTCTATCTGTCGGTGCTCGCCGCCCGCGAGCGCACCATGGGGCCCGACCACCCCGACACCCTGCGCTGCCGGCACGACCTCGCCCTCAACCTCAGTCGGCTCGGGCGGCTGGAGGACTCGTACGGCATGGCGTACGAGGTGGCCGCCGCCCGCGCCCGGGTGCTCGGGCCCGAGCACCCGGACACCCTCGTCACCCGTTACGACCTCGCCCACACCCTGGGACGGCTGGGCCGCTGGGAGGAGTCCCTGGAGGCCTACCGCGAGGTGGCCGCCGCCCGCGCGCGGGCCCTCGGTCCCGATCACGCCGACACCCTCGCCGCCCGCCACGGGACCGGTGTCGCCCTGGGCCGGCTCGGCCGCGCACCCCAGGCCCTCGAGCTCTACCGGGACCTGGTCGAGGACCGCACCCGCCTCCAGGGGACCGACCACCCCGAGACCCTGCGCGCCCGGCACGGCCTCGGCGTCAACCTGGGCCGGCTGGGCCGCTGGGAGGAGGCCCTCACCGAGTCCCGCGACGTGTGCGCCCTGCGCGAGCGCGTCCTCGGCGCCGACCATCCGGACACCCTGGTCAGCCGTCGCGAGGTCGCCGTCGGCCTGGGCTGGCTGGGCCGCTGGACGGACGCGCTGACCGAGTACCGGCGGGTCGCCGAGACCCGCGAACGCCTCCTCGGCGCGGACCACCCCGACACCCTCGCCGCCCGCGACGACGAGGCCCACTGCCTGGAACGGCTGGGCCGCGGCGCCGAGGCCGCCGGACTGCACCGCCGGGTGGCGGCCCTGCGCCGGCGGCGGGCGGCCGGGAGGGCGTGAACGCCCCGGCGAGGCCCGTCCCCTGGCCGGTGCGGATCACCGCGTGCTACCAAGGACCATGACCGCACCCGAGCCGTCCCGGACGTACGACGCCGTCATCGTCGGCGGAGGCCACAACGGCCTCGTCGCCGCCGCCTACCTCGCCCGGGCCGGGCGCTCCGTGCTGGTGCTGGAGCGGCTGGACCACACCGGCGGAGCAGCGGTGTCCACCCGGCCCTTCCCCGGCGTCGACGCCCGGCTGTCCCGCTACTCGTACCTGGTGAGCCTGCTGCCCCGGAAGATCGTCCGCGATCTCGGGCTCGACTTCCGGCTGCGCACCCGGACGATCTCCTCCTACACCCCCGCCGAACGCGACGGACGGCCCACCGGTCTGCTCGTCGGCGGCGGCGAGCGGCGCACCCGCGAGGCGTTCGCCCGGCTCACCGGCTCCGACCGCGAGTACCTGGCCTGGCAGCGCTTCTACGACATGACCGGCCGCGTCGCCCGGCGCGTCTTCCCGACCCTCACCGAGCCGCTCCCCACCCGAGAGGAGCTGCGCCGCACCGTCGGCGACGAGGAGGCCTGGCGGGCCCTGTTCGAGGAACCGATCGGCGTCGCCGTCGAGGAGCACTTCACCGACGACCTGGTGCGCGGCGTCGTCCTCACCGACGCCCTCATCGGCACCTTTGCCGACGCCCACGACCCCTCGCTCAAGCAGAACCGCTGCTTCCTCTACCACGTCATCGGCGGCGGCACCGGCGCCTGGGACGTGCCGGTCGGCGGCATGGGCGCCCTCACCGACGCGCTGGCCGACGCCGCGCGCGCCGCCGGCGCGGTCATCGCCACCGGCCACGAGGCGGTCCGCATCGCGACGGACGGCCGCACGGCCGAGGTCACCCACCGCACGGCCGACGGCGAGGGCGTCGCCGCCACGCGGCACGTCCTGGTCAACGCCTCCCCGCAGGAACTGGCGGCCCTCACCGGCGACACGCCCCCGCCACCCGCCGAGGGCGCCCAGCTCAAGGTGAACATGCTGCTCGAGCGGCTGCCCGGGCTGCGCGACACCTCCGTGGACCCGCGCGAGGCGTTCGCCGGGACCTTCCACATCGCGGAGGGGTACGGGCAACTGGGCGCCGCGTACGCCCAGTTGCCCGTACCCCT
>NZ_MSGP01000190.1 GCF_002078235.1 Streptomyces viridosporus | reverse complement strand
TCCACGACCTCCGGCAGCTCGCCCACGGTCTGAGCTCGGTCGGTCCCCGCCATCGTCGACGTCACTGTTCGCCTCCTGTTCGGTCGGCCCCGCTCGGGCACCGGTTTCCCCCGCTTACCCCGGTCGGCGCAAAGCACGCCCACCGGTTCGCCGACTTGTCCGAGTGCCGTCACCGACGCCGGTTGCGCAGCAGCCGTACGAAGGCGAAGACCACGGTGAGCACGGCGGCGACGACGAGGAACGCCTCGCCCCACACCGGCAGGTCGATCCCCACCCCGGGGAAGGACACCATCACCTCACCCACCTCCGTCCCGTGTCCGGCGCCTCGCCCCTCACCCTTCCGCGATGACGACCGCCGACGCCACCCCGGCGTCGTGGCTGAGCGACACGTGCCAGGACCGCACGCCCAGCTCGGCGGCCCGGGCCGCGACCGTCCCCTTGACCCGCAACCGCGGCTGCCCGCTGTCCTCGCACCACACCTCGGCGTCGGTCCAGTACAGGCCGCTGGGCGCCCCGAGTGCCTTGGCCAGCGCCTCCTTGGCGGCGAACCGCGCGGCCAGCGAGGCGACACCCCGCCGCTCCCCGCCGGGCAGCAGCAGCTCGCTCTCCACGAAGAGCCGCCGGGCCAGCCCGGGCGTCCGCTCCAGCGACGCCGCGAACCTCTCGATCTCGGCCACGTCGATCCCGACTCCGATGATGCTCATGCGCAGCACCTTACGAGCCCGTGCCCCGGTGAGGCGCCGGGCGCCCGGGGGGAGGCGCCGGTTCCCCCGCGCACCGGCACCCGACAGGAGGAGGGGTGTCCTCCGCCCTCCCGCCCGTGCCCGGGGCGCCCTTCCCGCCGACGCACGAAGGGCCCCGGCCGTTTCGCCGGAGCCCTCCGCCCGCATCCCGCCGTCCTACCAGCGGTACCAGCGGCCCCGTCGGCCGCCCGTGCCCGCCGGACGGACGAGGAAGCCCAGCAGCCACACCGCGAGCACGATGACCGCGACCCACCACAGGGCCTCCATCGCGAAACCCGCGCCGAACAGGACCAGCGCCAGCAGCAGAACCAGAAGAAGGGGAACCATCTGTATCAACCTCCGGCCCTTCGAGTGCCCCGGCGCCCTCCGCACAAGCCCCCCAACTCCACGTTCGTTTCACATTTTTGAGGGAATCCGCACATGTTCGCCCGGAGCCCCGGGAGCCCCGGGGAGCGGTGCGCTACAGGGTGTCGCCGGCCCCGATGCACTTCGCCCCCTGAGGAATCCGGGCGACGGCCTCCTCGAGCTCCACGAGAATTCCGCCGACGTCCTCGCGCGGGCCGTCATAGGTGATTTCCACCGCGGGAGAACGCCCGTAGGTGGTGAGGACGCTCACCCCCTCGGCCTTCAGGGTCCGTTCGTCCAGGACCCAGTCGACCCCCTCGGCCGTGAGGCAGAGGCTGGTGGTGGGCTCCGGTTCGCCGACCCCGCAGCGGAGCACCAGGGAACGGCCGCCCCACGCGGCGACGCCGTCCCCGATGACCCAGTCGCGCGACTGTGCGCCGACCTCGTCGGGAACCCGGTCGACGACTTCGGAGCACCGCGCGTCCCCACCGCGAGGGGCGGAGTCGACCGTGCGGGAGTCGACCACCAGCAGGGCGGTCGCGATCACCGCGACGGCGACGACGGCGACCACCACCCGCGCCGGGGTGAGAACCCTGCGCAGGGTCCGCCGACGCGGTTCTTCGACTTCTTCATCGTGATCCATGACTACCGTGACCGTGAGGGGCGCCCGGTACGGACCGGGACGACGCGGACTTCGCGCACCCCAATCCTTCACCACACCGGCCCGGGCCCGTGCACGCCCCCTCCGCGGACCCTCCCGAGTGACCGGCGCCACAGGGCGGCCGGCGCCCCGGGGACCTACTCCACCGTCACCGACTTGGCGAGGTTGCGCGGCTGGTCGACCTCGTTGCCCCGCGCCGTCGCCAGCTCGCAGGCGAACACCTGCAACGGCACCGTCGTCACCAACGGCTGCAGCAGCGTGGGCGTGGCCGGGACGCGGATCAGGTGGTCGGCGTACGGGGCGACCGCCTCGTCGCCCTCCTCCGCGACGACGATCGTCCGGGCACCGCGCGCCCGGATCTCCTGGATGTTGGAGACGATCTTGTCGTGGAGGACGGACCGCCCCCGGGGCGACGGGGCGACCACGACGACCGGCACGTCGTCCTCGATCAGGGCGATCGGCCCGTGCTTCAGCTCGCCCGCGGCGAAGCCCTCCGCGTGCATGTAGGCGAGCTCCTTGAGCTTGAGCGCGCCCTCGAGGGCCACCGGGTAGCCCACGTGCCGCCCGAGGAACAGCACCGTGTCCTTGTCCGCGAGGGAGCGGGCCAGCTCCCGTACCGGCTCCATCGTCCCCAGGACGCGTTCCACCGCCCCGGGGATCGACGCCAGGTCCCGCACCACCGCGCGGATCTCGTCGCCCCACTTGGTGCCCCGCACCTGCCCCAGGTACAGCGCGACCAGGTAGCAGGCGACGAGCTGCGTCAGGAACGCCTTGGTCGAGGCGACCGCCACCTCCGGACCGGCGTGCGTGTACAGCACCGCGTCGGACTCGCGCGGGATCGTCGAGCCGTTGGTGTTGCAGATCGCGAGGACCTTGGCGCCCTGCTCGCGGGCGTGCCGCAGGGCCATCAGCGTGTCCATGGTCTCGCCGGACTGGGAGATGGCGATGACCAGGGTCTGCTGGTCGAGGATCGGGTCCCGGTAGCGGAACTCGCTCGCCAGTTCCACCTCGCACGGAATCCGCGTCCAGTGCTCGATGGCGTACTTGGCGATCAGGCCGGCGTGGAAGGCCGTACCGCAGGCGACGACGACGATCTTGTCGACCTCGCGCAGGACGCCCGCCGGGATCCGCACCTCGTCCAGCGTCAGCGAACCCGCCTCGTCGACGCGCCCGAGCAGGGTGTCCGTGACCGCCTTCGGCTGCTCGGCGATCTCCTTGAGCATGAAGGAGGCGTAGCCGCCCTTCTCCGCGGCGGAGGCGTCCCAGTCGACGTGGTAGGAGCGGACGTCGGCCGGGCTGCCGTCGAAACCGGTCACCGTCACCGTGTCCCGGCGCAGTTCGACCACCTGGTCCTGGCCCAGTTCGATCGCGGACCGCGTGTGCGCGATGAACGCGGCGACGTCCGAGGCGAGGAAGGCCTCGCCCTCCCCCACCCCCACCACCAGCGGCGAGTTGCGCCGCGCGCCGACGACGACGTCCGGCGCGTCGGCGTGCACGGCGACCAGGGTGAAGGCGCCCTCCAGCCGGCGGCACACCAGCCGCATCGCCTCGGCGAGGTCGGCGCAGGAGGAGAACTCCTCGGCGAGCAGATGGGCGACGACCTCGGTGTCCGTCTCGGAGACGAGGTCGTGGCCGCGCTCGGCCAACTCGGCGCGCAGGGCGGCGAAGTTCTCGATGATGCCGTTGTGGACGACGGCGACCCGGCCCGCGTTGTCGAGGTGCGGGTGGGCGTTGGCGTCCGTCGGGCCGCCGTGGGTGGCCCAGCGGGTGTGGCCGATGCCGGCCGTACCGGTCGGCAGGGGGCGTTCGGCCAACTCCTTGTCCAGGTTGACGAGTTTCCCGGCCCGCTTGGCCGTGGCCAGGCCGCCGTCCGCCAGCACGGCGACACCCGCCGAGTCGTATCCCCGGTACTCCAGTCGCTTTAGGCCCGCCGTCACGACGTCCAGCGCCGACTGCGGTCCCACGTATCCCACGATTCCGCACATGTGCGGCAGCCTACGGTCCGTCAGCCGCCGAAAACGGCCGCCGCCTGCCCGAAATCGGAAATTCCCACCGTCGTACGAACCCGTCCGCACACGTCCCGCAGCCCCGGTCCCGGCAACGGCGGAGGGGCCCGGGCGGAAACCCGGGCCCCTCCGTACCCGCCCACCGCGCGCCCGGCCGGCCGGTGCCGACGGCCGGGCGCGGACCGGTGGCCGGGTCAGCCGAGCTTGGCGACCTGCGCGTCGACGACCTCCGCGGGGACCTCGAAGTCCTCGCCGGTGGCCACGGAGGCGAGGTTGACGGCGCTGAAGGACACCAGGGTGGCACCCTTGCGGACGACGACGATCTTGCTCGGCGCCTCCACGTCCTCCTCGACGGCCATGGTCAGGGTGACGGCGACCCCCTCGTCGCCCCCCTCGGGCGCGGCGGTCGTGGCGGCCTTGACGAACTCCAGCTTCTCGCCGGCCACGGTGGCCGTGAAGCCCCCGGCGCACTTCTCGGCGGCGGTGGTCAGGCCCTTCATCGCCTGCTCGGCCCCGCCGTCCTCGTAGGAGGCGAGGTTGATCAGCATCTTGTCCACGTCGAGGGAGGCCATCAGGGCCTCCTCGACGGGCAGGTCGTCGGAGGGCTTCTTCGGCTCCTCCGTCCACGACCGCTTCACGGTCGCCGCGGGCTCGCCCTGCGCCACCGCGGCCTGGGCGCGGACCAGCGGAAGGCAGGCCTCGTCCTCCGCCTTCACCTGGTCCTCGGCGATGTCGTCCGTCGCCTCGAGCTTGGTGGCGACCTTGCCGCTCTTGACGTCCGCCTGGGCCAGCGCGACCTTCTCCAGCTCGGCGGCGGTGAGCGCCTTGGCCGCCGGCGCGGCCGAGGCGGAGGCGGAGGCGTCGGCCTTGCCCTTGCCCTCGTCCTTCTTGTCCCCGTCACCGGAACCGCCGCAGGCGGTGGCGAGAAGGGCGAGTGCGGCGGCGGAGGCGGCGAGCGCGGTACGACGGACGGCGGTGGACTTCACGATGGGCTCTCTCTTCAGTTCTGCGGAGGACTCCGCGACGCTTTCCGCGGAGGACTCCGCGACGCTATGCGCGCACTGTACGCACAGCCCGTACACAAGTGATCATCAAATGATCACCCGGTATACGACCGTGACGCCTGCGTAATCTCGCCCGGTGGCCGCGCCGGCCGGGCCCTTCGCGCACCCGGCCCCGCCGCGCGGGACGGGCGTGACCCACCCCACCCGCCATCCCGTTCGAACTCCGTTAACAATGGACTGTGATCTCACCGGTCTCCTCGATGTCCCAGAGCGCCCACCGGCAGCGGCCGGAGGCGACTCCCTACGTCGACCTCACCCGTGCCGAGTGGAGCGCGCTGCGCGACAAGACGCCGCAGCCGCTCACGGCCGACGAGGTGGAGCGGCTGCGCGGTCTCGGCGACGTCATCGACCTCGACGAGGTGCGGGACATCTACCTCCCGCTGTCCCGGCTGCTCAACCTCTACGTCGGCGCCACCGACGGGCTCCGGAGCGCGCTGAACACCTTCCTCGGCGAGCAGGGCTCCCAGTCCGGCACCCCCTTCGTCATAGGGGTCGCCGGCAGCGTCGCCGTCGGCAAGTCCACGGTCGCCCGGCTGCTCCGCGCCCTGCTGTCCCGCTGGCCGGAGCACCCGCGCGTGGAGCTGGTGACCACGGACGGCTTCCTGCTGCCCACCGAAGAGCTCCAGGCCCGCGGCCTGATGTCGCGGAAAGGTTTCCCCGAGTCGTACGACCGCCGCGCGCTCACCCGTTTCGTCGCCGACATCAAGGCCGGCAAGGACGAGGTCACCGCCCCCGTCTACTCCCACCTCATCTACGACATCGTCCCCGGCGAGCAGCTCACCGTGCGCCGGCCGGACATCCTGATCGTCGAAGGGCTCAACGTCCTCCAGCCCGCCCTGCCCGGCAAGGACGGCCGCACCCGCGTGGGACTCGCCGACTACTTCGACTTCAGCGTGTACGTCGACGCCCGCACCGAGGACATCGAGCGCTGGTACCTCAACCGCTTCAAGCGGCTGCGCGAGACCGCCTTCCAGGACCCGTCCTCGTACTTCCGCAGGTACACCCAGGTCTCCGAGGAGGAGGCCCTCGACTACGCCCGCACGATGTGGCGCACCGTCAACCGGCCCAACCTGGTGGAGAACATCGCCCCCACCCGGGGCCGGGCCACCCTCGTCGTGCGCAAGGGCCCGGACCACAAGGTGCAGCGCCTCAGCCTGCGCAAGCTCTGAGCGCCGGTCCCCGCCCGGCCGCCTGCCGCGCCGCGGTCGCCGCCGCCCGGCCCCCGCACGGCTACGCTGCCGCCATGCTGCACCTGCGCCTGATCACGCCGGCCGAGAAGACGGACGACGTGGTCCGGCTGATCGAGGGGACGATCGGCACCGCGCACCTGTGCGTGTTCCCGGGTGCCTCGCGCGATCCCGCCGGGGACGTCGTGCTGTGCGACGTGGCCCGGGAGGCGGGCGACGAACTCCTCGGCGGGCTGAAGGGGATCGGGCTGGAGGCGTCCGGTTCCATCGCCGTGGAGAACGTCGACCTGTCGCTGTCCCGGCGGGCCGACGAGGCGGAGGCCCGGGCGCCGGGCGAGAGCGCGGACGCGGTGCTGTGGGAGCGCCTGATCGAGGCGACCCACGAGGAGTCGACGCTGTCCGTCACCTACCTGGCGTTCATCACACTGGCCACCATGATCGCGGCCTGCGGTGTGGTGCTGGACAACGCGGTCCTCATCGTGGGCGCGATGGCGGTGGGTCCGGAGTTCGGCCCGCTGGCCGGCATCTCCACCGCGGTCGTGCGGCGACGGCCCCGCCTCGCGCTGCGTTCGGTGATCGCCCTGCTCACCGGCTTCGCGGTGGCGATGGCGGTGACGGTGGGCTTCAGCTTCTTCATGGACGCGGTCGGGCTGTTCTCCGAGGAGCGGCTGGAGGCCGACCGCCCGCAGACCGGGTTCGTCTACGCCCCCGACTGGCTCTCCTTCGTGGTGGCGGTCCTGGCGGGCGCGGCCGGCACGCTCTCGCTGACCTCCGCCAAGTCCGGCGCCCTGGTCGGCGTCGCCATCTCGGTGACGACGATCCCGGCGGCCGCGAACGCCGCCGTAACGCTGAGCTACGGGGACGCCGTCCAGACCTGGGGCTCCACCCGTCAGCTGCTGCTCAACCTGCTCGGCATCACCCTCGCGGGCACCCTCACGCTGCTGGCTCAGAAACACTTCTGGGCCGGACAGCGCGAGCGCCTGCACAAACGCTCCGGGAGCTGAGCGGAGCCGGCGTCCGGCAGGCGCGGGTCCCTCCGGCCTGTCGCCGCTCGGGTCGCCGAGCCGGCCACGACGCCGTCCGGACCGGCTCGCCGCACGTCGACACCGGCTCGGCGGCCTCCCCCGGACGTGCCGACCGGGCAGGCGTCGAAGCCGATCGCCGAGCAGCAGACGGCCGCCGCCGCGCACGCCGAGCACACGCAGGCGGAGGCCGCCGCGCAGTCCCTCGCCGCGCCCGGGGCCGCCGCCCCACCGGCCCGCACGGCCCGTGTCCCTGTCCACAGGGGTACGGGGTCCACAGGGGGTACGGGCCTTCGTCGTACAGAGCCCTCGGCGGTTATCCCAGCGCCGACTTCACCACGTCCGCCAGCCGCCCCGCCACCGTGCGGGCCTGGTCGAGGTCCGCGGCCTCCACCATCACCCGCACCAGCGGTTCCGTGCCCGAGGGGCGGAGCAGGACGCGCCCGGTCTCCCCCAGTTCCCGCTCGGCCTCGGTGACGGCCGTCGCGAGGTCGGCGGAGGTCTTCACCCGGGACTTGTCCACGTCCGGCACGTTGACCAGCACCTGCGGCAGCCGCTCCATCACCGACGCCAGCTCCCGCAGCGGACGCCCGGTCTCGGCGACCCGCGCCGCGAGCAGCAGGCCGGTCAGCGTGCCGTCGCCCGTCGTGGCGTGGTCGAGGACGATGACGTGGCCGGACTGCTCGCCGCCGAGGGCGTAGCCCTTCTCCTTCATCTCCTCCAGCACGTACCGGTCGCCGACCGCGGTCTGCACGAGCCGGATGCCCTCGCGCTCCATGGCGAGCTTGAAGCCCAGATTGGACATCACGGTCGCGACGACGGTGTCCGAGCGCAGCGCGGAACGCTCCCGCATGGCCAGCGCGAGCACGGCGAGGATCTGGTCCCCGTCGACCTCCTCGCCGGTGTGGTCCACGGCCAGGCACCGGTCGGCGTCGCCGTCGTGCGCGATGCCGAAGTCGGCCCCGTGCTCGACGACGGCGGCCTTCAGACGGTCCAGGTGGGTCGAGCCGCAGCCGTCGTTGATGTTGAGCCCGTCGGGTTCGGCGCCGATGGTGACGACCTCGGCCCCGGCCCGCGCGAACGCCTCCGGCGATACTTTGGCGGCGGCGCCGTGCGCCTCGTCGAGGACGATCCGCAGGCCGTCCAGCCGGTTCGGGAGGACGCCGACGAGGTGGGCGACGTACTGGTCGAGCCCCTGCTCGTGGTCCCGCACCCGGCCGACGCCGGCACCGGTCGGGCGGTCCCAGGGAGCGCCGGTGCGGTGCTCCTCGTACACGGACTCGATCCGGTCCTCCAGCTCGTCGGCGAGCTTGTGGCCGCCGCGGGCGAAGAACTTGATGCCGTTGTCCGGCATGGCGTTGTGGCTGGCGGAGAGCATCACGCCGAGGTCGGCGCCGAGTGCTCCGGTGAGGTACGCCACCGCGGGCGTCGGCAGGACCCCGACCCGCAGGACGTCCACGCCCGCGCTCGCCAGGCCCGCGACCACGGCGGCCTCCAGGAACTCCCCGGACGCACGTGGATCACGCCCGACCACGGCGGTGGGCCGGTGCCCTTCGAACGTGCCCGCCTCGGCCAGTACGTGCGCGGCGGCGACGGACAGGCCGAGCGCCATCTCCGCCGTCAGGTCCGCGTTGGCGACACCGCGCACGCCGTCCGTGCCGAAGAGTCGTCCCACTTGTCCTCCTGAGGAAACGTCAGTGTCGAGAGCCGTGGCGAGACCGTGCCGAGGCGTCGGGCCCGTCCGCGCGGTCGACGGTTGTACCGCTGACGAAACGTGTGATGTGTTCGAGGGTCGCGACGCGGGAGCGGCTCCGCGTCTCCGCGCGGGAGAGCACGACCACCCGATCACATTAGCCTTCGAGCGCTTGTGCCGTTATACGCCCAGGACCCTGAATAAACGAACGCCCCGGCGGCACAGTGGCGTGCCGCCGGGGCGTTCGGAGTACGCGCGAGCGCCCTGTGATTAGCGCTTGCTGTACTGCGGGGCCTTGCGGGCCTTCTTCAGACCGGCCTTCTTCCGCTCGACCGCGCGGTCGTCGCGGCGCAGGAAGCCGGCCTTCTTCAGCGGGCCGCGGTTGTTGTCGACGTCGGCCTCGTTCAGCGCACGGGCGACACCGAGACGGAGCGCACCGGCCTGACCGGAGACACCGCCACCCGCGATGCGGGCGATGACGTCGTAACGGTCCTCGAGCTCGAGCACCTTGAAGGGCTCGTTGACTTCCTGCTGGTGCACCTTGTTCGGGAAGTAGTCCTCGAGGGTGCGACCGTTGATCTTCCACTTGCCGGAGCCCGGGACGATCCGGACGCGGGCGATGGCGTTCTTGCGGCGGCCCAGGCCGGCGGCCGGCTGCGGCTCGCCGAAGCGGGAGGCCAGGGACTCCGAGGTGTACTCGCCCTCGACGGGGACCTCGGACTCGGTGGTGTAGCTGTCGATGTCAAGCTCTTCGAGCGGCTGCTCGGCAGTGGTCTCGGCCACGATTCTCCTCAGTTCTCTTCGCTTAGGGGGTGGCCGGACTTACTGCGCGACCTGGGTGATCTCGAACGGCACCGGCTGCTGGGCAGCGTGCGGGTGCTGGTCGCCCGAGTAGACCTTCAGCTTCGAGAGCATCTGACGGCCCAGGGTGTTCTTGGGGAGCATGCCCTTGACGGCCTTCTCGATGGCCTTCTCGGGGCTCTTCTCGAGCAGCTCGTCGTACCGGACGGAACGGAGACCGCCCGGGTAACCCGAGTGGCGGTACGCCATCTTCTGGGTCCGCTTGTTGCCGGAGAGGTGCACCTTGTCGGCGTTGATGATGATGACGAAGTCACCGGTGTCGACATGCGGGGCGTAGATGGGCTTGTGCTTGCCGCGCAGGATGGAGGCCGCAGTGGAGGCCAGACGACCCAGGACGACGTCCTGAGCGTCGATGACGTGCCACTGGCGCGTCACATCGCCGGGCTTGGGGCTGTACGTACGCACGGTTCGTAGCCTTCGCTTCTTCAGTGAATAGGTCCTGACAAGGTCACCGAAGACGATCACGACAGCCCTGACCGCACAGCGGTGACGCAAACCGCGTGCTGGTCGCTGGTCATCGGCCCGGTGGACCGGTGTAAGGGCCCCTCACGTGAGAATGAGCAAGCCAATACACATAACGAACAGGCAGGATACCCATGCTCGGCCGGACGGGTCAAAACGGGAGCGCCGTCGGTGGGCTACGCCGACCCTAAGGCCGTACGCCGCCCCACGGGCGCCTCACGCGGCCCGTCCGCCTCACGCGTCCCCCGTACGCAGTGGCGCCCGACCGTCACCGCCAGCACGCACAGCGTGAACGCGTCCCGGAAGGCCCGGCGCCGCCCCGACTCCAGCCACGGCCAGGTCACCCCCGGCAGCTGCGGCACCAGGGCGAGCCAGAACCAGGGCCGCCGGGCCACCGCGCCGGCGTACGGCAGACCGGCGAGCAGCAGCGGCAGGACGACCAGGAGGTAGTGGTTGTAGGAGGGCCGCGAGACGAGGAACGCCGAGAGCATCAGCCCCGCGGACGTCTCCGCCAGCCGCAGCGGCACCGGCCCGGGGCCGCGCCAGCGCCGGTACGCGCACCCCACCCCCACCGCGGCCGCGAGCAACGCCAGCGCCCCGGCCACCGCCCCGGGCACGCCCAGCCGGGGCAGCACCGCCGCCGGCGACGCCTCGTAGAGCCGCAGGAAGGCGTCGTCGCCGCGCAGCAGGAAGGGCAGGGTGCGGGTGAAGAAGCCCGTCGGGTCGGGCAGCAGCAGCCCCGCCGCGACCGAGGCCGCCGACGGCACCAGCAGCAGCACGGCCAGCGCCCGCCACCGGCGCGCGAAGAGGAACAGCAGGACCATCGGCGCGAGCAGCGGCTTCAGCGCCACGGCGACCCCGACGACCGCGCCCGCCGCGACCCACCGGCCGCGGCTCGCCAGCAGCAGGCACAGCGGCAGCGCGAGCACGGCCGTCGCCGTCCAGTTGCCCAGCCGCACCAGCTGCCCGAACGGCGCGAAGGCGGCCGCGAGGCCCAGCAGCCCGAGGGCGGCGAGCCTGCTGTGCAGCGGCACGCGGTGCAGCCGCAGGGCGCAGGCCCAGCCCAGCGCGAGGGCGGCGGTCACCGCCACCGGCACCAGCACGTCGAGCACGGGCCGCGGCAGCAGCGCCTGCGGGGCGGCGGCCAGGACCGCGCTCGGCAAATAGAGGAAGTGCGGATCGTCATACGGGGAACCACCGGCCAGCCAGGTCCGCGCGGCGTCCACGACGATCGCGTTGTCCATGCCTCCGTCCGAGGTCACACGCACCGTGTGCGCCGTCAGCGCCCCCAGCAGCACGACGAGTGCCGCCCACAGATGCCTGCCCGCGGGTCGCACCAACCACCCGGAGATGTCGCCTTTGCCCGTAGCCATGGCCGCAACGCTAGGGCCCGCGGGGCACGTTGAGGCGGACCAGCACGCCCCGCGGCCCGTCTAAGATGCGCCCCATGAGTTTTGGGCAGGGGGGACCTCCGCAGCAGTGGGATCCCTGGAAACCGAATTCCCAGCAGCCCTGGAGCGGCAGCGGTGGCGGCGCCAGCCAGTCCCCGGACTGGGCCGCGCTCGCCGAGGCCTCCGAGGCCCGCCACAAGCGGCGCCGGCTGCTGCTCATAGGCGGCGGCGCACTCGCCACCGTCGCGATAGGCACGGCCGTCGCGGTGGCCGTCGTCTCGGCGAACGGCGACAACCGGGCCGCGGGCGGCCCGTCCTCCCAGCTGCCCGGGACCGCCGACATCCCGAGCGCCACGGCCACGGCGCCCTCGTTCGCCCCGACGAGCGCGCCGCCCCCGCTGGACCCGAAGGAGTTCGTCGCCAGCGCGCAGAAGGACAAGGCGCCGCTGAGCCCGGACATCCTCTTCCCGGGCACGCAACTGACCATGGGCGAGACGGTGTACCGGAAGGGCCCGACGGCCGACACCCGGGACTGCGCCTCGGCGGCGAAGGCCACGCTCTCCAAGGTCCTGAACGACAACGACTGCACCCGCCTGATCCGCGTCACCTACACCAAGGACGGCATGGCGGTGACGGTCGGCGTGGCCGTCTTCGACACCGAGGCCCAGGCGACCAGGGCCAAGCAGCAGGCCGACAACAAGAGCATCGTCAAGTCCCTGGCGGGCGGCGGTGTCAAGGAGTTCTGCGACGGCGCGGTCTGCCGCTCGACCACCAACGCCTACGGCCGCTACGCCTACTTCACCCTGGCCGGCTTCACCGACGGCAAGGACGTGACGGAGAAGGACACGGCCGTCTTCGCCACGGGCGACGACCTCCAGGAGTTCACGTTCCGTCAGATCCGCCGCAGGGGCGAGGCCCAGGCCTCGGCGGCGGCGAACGAGTAACGCGGCGGGGCCGACCGAGTGGCCGGCCCCGTGGTTCAGCAGCAGCGGCCCGTCGGCAGCGACCGCCTGTTGCGGGCCTCCCTGCTGCGGGCCGCCAGCAGTGCGTCCGCCGGGTAGCCGACCTCCTCCAGGGTCAGCCCGTGCGGGCGCACGACGTGCACGGCCGAGTCCCGCACCCCCGCCGCCAGCACCTTCCCCGGCCAGTCGGGCGGGCGGTGGCCGTCGCCGACGAACAGCAGCGCGCCGATCAGCGAGCGCACCATGTTGTGGCAGAAGGCGTCGGCCCGGACGGTCGCCGTGACGATCCCGTCCTCGCCGCGCACCAGGCTCAGCTCCTGGAGCGTACGGATCGTGGTCGCGCCCTCCCGCCGCTTGCAGTACGCGGCGAAGTCGTGCTCCCCCAGCAGCCCCCGCGCGGCCTCGTTCATCGCGTCGACGTCGAGCGGCCAGTCGTGCCACAGCACGTGCCCGCGCAGCAGCGGGTCCACCCCGCCCGGGTTGTCGGTGACGCGGTAGGCGTAGCGCCGCCAGACCGCCGAGAACCGGGCGTCGAAACCGGCCGGCGCCTCCCGCAGGGCCCACACCCGCACGTCCTTCGGCAGCCGCCCGGCGAGCCGCTTCAGCAGCTTCCCCTTGTGCTCCGCCCACACCCCGGCGGGCAGGTCCACGTGGGCCACCTGGCCCCGCGCGTGCACCCCGGCGTCGGTGCGGCCGGCCACGGTCAGCTCGTACGTCGTCGTCCCGGACCGCGTCACGGTCCGCAAGGCGTCCTCGATCTCCCCCTGCACGGTCCGCCTGCCCCCGGCCTGCTTGGCCCAGCCGTGGAAGCCGGCGCCGTCGTAGGACAGGTCGAGGCGGACACGTACGGATCCTGGTTGTACTTCGTCACTCACGTACGGATCCTCTCAGGTACGCGAAAGCGGGCCCGCCCCGCGAAGGGCGGACCCGCTCGGCGCGAGGCAGTGGTGCCTCAGGCGTCCTTGGCGTCCTCGGCCGGGGCCTCGGCGGCCTCGTCCTTGGTCAGGTCGGCCTTGGTGTCCTCGGCCGGGGCCTCGGCGGCCTCGTCCTTCTTGAGGGCGTCCTCCTTGACCGCGCGCTTGGTCGCGGCCTCGGCCTCGCCGACCGCCGACTGCTGCACCGTCAGCGCCTCGACCAGCTCGATGACGGCCATGGGCGCGTTGTCGCCACGGCGGTTACCGATCTTGGTGATGCGGGTGTAGCCACCCGGACGGTTCTCGTACCGCGGGCCGATCTCGGTGAAGAGCGTGTGGACGATGCCCTTGTCCGTGATGACCTGGAGCACCTGACGGCGGTTGTGAAGGTCGCCCTTCTTCGCCTTGGTGATCAGACGCTCGGCGTACGGGCGCAGCTTGCGCGCCTTCGCCTCGGTGGTGGTGATGCGGCCGTGCTCGAAGAGCGACTTCGCGAGGTTCGCGAGCATCAGCTTCTCGTGCGCGGCGCTGCCGCCCATACGGGCACCCTTGGTGGGCTTCGGCATGGTTCTTCTCCTGTGTGTCTGCCCCGGCCGTATCAGGTACCGGGGTCAGTATCCGAGCAGACGGTTGTCTGTCGGAGATCCGGGAGCCACCCCGTGGGGGAGTTCCCGGAAGGAGAGCGGGCGCGCACGGCGCGCCCGCTTCCTAGGATCCGATCGTCGGTACCGAGCTCTCAGTACTGCTCGGTCTCGACGAACCCGGCGTCCGCGTCGTCGTCGGCGCCGAAGGCGTCCGCGGCGGCCGTCGGGTCGAAGCCGGGCGGGCTGTCTTTGAGGGCGAGGCCCATGCCGGCCAGCTTCGCCTTGACCTCGTCGATCGACTTCGCACCGAAGTTGCGGATGTCGAGGAGGTCGGCCTCGGAGCGGGCGACGAGCTCACCCACGGAGTGGATGCCCTCGCGCTTGAGGCAGTTGTACGACCGAACGGTGAGCTCCAGCTCCTCGATCGGCAGCGCCAGGTCGGCGGCGAGGGCGGCGTCCGTCGGGGACGGG
>NZ_MSGP01000019.1 GCF_002078235.1 Streptomyces viridosporus | reverse complement strand
GGAAGTGGAGGTTCCGCAACTGCTGCAGGGCCGGGTTCTCGCGCCGGATGGTGTTGAGGCGGGTGATCAGCGGGGCGATGGTGCGGCCCGCGCGCTCGGCCGCTTCCCAGTCGCGGGGCCTGAGCTGGTACTTCTCCGAGTCGAGGTACTCCTCGCTCCCCTCGCGCAGCGGGGTGTTCTCGCACAGTTCGTAGCCGCTGTAGATGCCCCAGGCGGGCGAGAGGGTGGCGGCCAGCACCGCGCGGACCTCGAAGGCGGGCCGGCCGCCGTGCTGGAGGTGGGCGGGCAGGATGTCGGGGGTGTTGGCGAACAGGTTGGGCCGCATGTAGCAGGCGGCCTCCCCCGCCAGCTCGGTGAGGTACTCGGTCAGCTCCCGCTTGGTGGTGCGCCAGGTGAAGTAGGTGTAGGACTGCTGGAAGCCGATCTGCGCCAGGGTGTGCATCATCGCCGGGCGGGTGAACGCCTCCGCCAGGAAGACGACGTCGGGGTCGGCGCGGTTGACCTCCCCGAGCACCCGCTCCCAGAACACCACCGGCTTGGTGTGCGGGTTGTCCACCCGGAAGATCCGCACCCCCAGCGCCATCCAGTGCCGCAGCAGCCGCACCGTCTCGGCCACCAGCCCGTCCAGGTCGGCGTCGAACGCGATCGGGTAGATGTCCTGGTACTTCTTCGGCGGGTTCTCCGCGTAGGCGATCGACCCGTCGGGCCGGTGGTGGAACCACTGCGGGTGCTTGTGCACCCAGGGGTGGTCCGGCGAGCACTGCAGCGCGAAGTCCAGCGCCACCTCCAGCCCCAGCCCGGCGGCCCGCCGCACGAACCGGGCGAAGTCCTCCTCGGTGCCCAGCCGCGGGTGCACCGCGTCGTGCCCGCCCTCCGGCGAGCCGATCGCCCAGGGCACCCCGACGTCGTCCGGGCCGGCGGTGAGGGAGTTGTTGGGGCCCTTGCGGAAGGTGGTGCCGATCGGGTGGATCGGCGGCAGGTAGACCACGTCGAAGCCCATCGCGGCGATCGCCTCCAGCCGGCGGGCCGCGGTGCGGAAGGTGCCGTGCGGCTGCTCGGGCGTGCCCTCCGAGCGGGGGAAGAACTCGTACCAGGCCCCGTACAGCGCCCGCTCGCGCTCCACCAGCAGCGGCAGCGGCGCGCTGCCGGTCACCAGCTCCCGCAGCGGGTACCGCGCCAGCACCGCCCCCACCGGCGGCGTCAACGCCGCCGCCAACCGGGTGGCGCAGGGCAGGGAGTCGTCGCGCAGGGTCCGTGCCGCGGCGAGGACCACGGCCTGCCCGTCGTCCTGCGGCACCCCGGCCGCCGCCCGCTCGTACAGGTCGGCGCCCTCCTCCAGGACCAGACCGGTGTCGATGCCCGCCGGAACCTTGATCGTGGCGGTCCTGCGCCAGGTCTCCACGGGGTCTCCCCAGGCCTCCACGGTGTACGTCCACAGCCCGGGCGCACCGGCGGTGACCTCCGCCCCCCACCGGTCCGTGCCCGGAGCCAGCTCCCGCATCGGCGTGAACGGCCCCGGGCGCCCCTCGGGGTCCCTCAGGACCACGTTGGCGGCCACCGCGTCGTGCCCCTCGCGGAACACGGTGGCCGTGACCTCGAACGTCTCGCCCACGACGGCCTTCGCCGGACGTCTGCCGCAGTCGACGGACGGCCGGACGTCCCGCACCGGGATACGGCCGACGGCCCGGGTCGTCTTCATGGATCTGCACCTCCGCCGTGCTCGACGCCGGGCCGGCGCCCGGGCGTGGGGACCAAACTGCGGCGGGAAGGCCCTTACCTCCCCGCCGGGGAGCGCCGCTGCGTCGTCGGCGGGCCCCGTCTGACCGCGACGGTCGGGCAGGGCCTGTCGTTCTGTTCCTGCAGATGGGTGACGGGGGTGGTGCGCAGGTACCGTTCGGCGGCGTCCGCCGCCTCCCGGGCGCAGCGCTTGCCCATCAGCACGCAGAGGGTGTAACCGGAGTCCTCGAAGGTGGCCCGCACCGTGCGGTCGGCCGGAGCGGCGAGCATCACGCGTTCCCAGGCCCGGTAGCGACGCAACTGCCGGGCGACTTCGGCTTTGGCGGGTAGCAGCATGGCGCCGTTCACCTTTCCGTGGCTCGATGGAGGGCGCGTTGTCCCGGTGGTCGGGCGGCAGCCGTGCGCGCAGCGGCACGGACCCGTAACGGCGATCGAGGTCTTCACACATGGTGCACGGGTGATGACTCACCGTCTTGTTGGATTTTCAACCAGTCATGGCGGCCGTGACGCGCTCAGATGTCGTCGCCTCCGTCTCAGGCGTGCGCTCGTGTTGCACGAATGGACCAACCCCCTCACGCTGAGGGTGACTCAGAAGCGATTCCCGCTCACGTTCCGTGTTCGGGGCCCGTCCCGCAGGGGCGGGAGGAACGGGAGCTTCGCGGTGAGGAGCCGACGACCATGAAGACCGCAGTGCCCTGCTACTACCACCTCGACGTGGAAGTCAGTCCGGAGAAAGTGGAACAGGTCAGCCGCATACTGGCCGCCCACCTCAGGTTCTGGGACCTCGAGAACCTGATGGAGCCCGTCTGCCGCGGCACCGAGATGCTGCTGCGGGCCATCGACGAGCACGCCACCGACAAGAACACGTCGATCGAGATGTGGTGGAACGGCCAGCACCTCATCACCGCCGTCGGGGACAACGACCGGGCCCTGCGACCCGACCAGGAGCTGCGCGGCTGCCTGCAGCACATCGCGGCGAGCAGCGACGGATGGGGCTGCTGCGCCACCGAGACCGGCAGCAAGGTCATCTGGTTCTCGCGGCGCGCCCGCGCCGGCGAACGCGTCCCGCTGGTGCCGACCGGCCCCGACCCGCGCGAGAGCGAGGGCCTGGACGTGCCCCGCGAGGTGCCCGTCACCCAGCTGACCGGCCTGGTCCGCACACCGAGCGGCGTGCTGGAGGAGGCCCGGTGACCCGGTCGCGGAAACGGAGAGGGGCGCCCGTGTGGAGCGGGCGCCCCTATCCGCTGGGTGCGGCCTTCGACGGGGAGGGCACCAACTTCGCCCTGTTCAGCGAGGTCGCCGACCGCGTCGACCTGGTCCTGGTGGACGACGACGGCCACCACGGCACGGTCCGGCTCACCGAGGCCGACGGCTTCGTCTGGCACGGCTACCTCCCCGGAGTCGGCCCCGGGCAGCGCTACGGCTACCGGGTGCACGGACCGTGGGACCCGGCGGCCGGCCACCGCTGCAACCCGGCGAAGCTGCTCCTCGACCCCTACGCCACGGCGGTGGACGGGCAGATCGACAACCACCCCTCGCTCCACGAGCGCGACCCCGACGGCCCCGACCCGGCCGACAGCGCCGGGCACACCATGCTCGGTGTGGTGACCGACCCGGCCTTCGACTGGGGCGACGACGTCCGGCCCGGCCGCTCCTACGCCGATACCGTGATCTACGAGGCCCACGTCAAGGGCCTGACCCGCACCCATCCCGACGTCCCCGGGGAACTCCGCGGCACCTACGCCGGACTCGCGCACCCCGCGGTCGTCGAGCACCTGACCTCGCTGGGAGTCACCGCGGTGGAGCTGATGCCGGTGCACCAGTTCGTCCAGGACGGCGTGCTGCAGGACCGCGGCCTGGCCAACTACTGGGGCTACAACACCATCGGCTTCTTCGCCCCGCACAACGCCTACGCCGCCCGCGGCACCCGGGGACAGCAGGTCACCGAGTTCAAGGAGATGGTGAGGACCCTGCACGCGGCCGGGCTCGAGGTGATCCTGGACGTCGTCTACAACCACACCGCCGAGGGCAACGAGAAGGGCCCCACGCTCTCCTTCCGGGGGATCGACAACGGCTCGTACTACCGCCTGGTGGACGGCGACTGGTCGCACTACTACGACACCACCGGCACCGGGAACAGCCTGCTGATGCGTCACCCGTACGTGCTCCAACTGATCATGGACTCGCTGCGGTACTGGGTCACCGAGATGCACGTCGACGGATTCCGCTTCGACCTCGCGGCCACCCTGGCCCGGCAGTTCCACGAGGTGGACCGGCTGTCGGCGTTCTTCGACCTCATCCAGCAGGACCCGGTGATCAGCCGCGTCAAGCTGATCGCCGAGCCGTGGGACGTGGGCGAGGGCGGCTACCAGGTGGGCAACTTCCCGCCGCTGTGGTCGGAGTGGAACGGCAAGTACCGGGACGCCGTACGGGACTTCTGGCGCGGTGAGGAGCACACCCTCGCCGAGTTCGCGTTCCGGCTGACCGGCTCCTCCGACCTGTACGCGCACCACAGGCGCCGGCCGCGCGCCAGCGTCAACTTCGTCACCGCGCACGACGGCTTCACGCTGCGCGACCTCGTCTCGTACAACGACAAGCACAACGAGGCCAACGGCGAGGGCAACCGGGACGGCGAGAGCGCCAACCGGTCCTGGAACTGCGGCGCGGAGGGCGACACCGACGACCCGGCCGTGCTCGAGCTGCGCGCCCGCCAGCAGCGCAACTTCCTCGCCACGCTGCTGCTGTCGCAGGGCATCCCGATGCTCTCCCACGGCGACGAGCTGGGCCGCACCCAGCACGGCAACAACAACGCCTACTG
>NZ_MSGP01000189.1 GCF_002078235.1 Streptomyces viridosporus | reverse complement strand
GCACCGGTACGGCACCCGCGTACCTGGGGCCCCGGCGGCACGCGGGTGCCGTACCGGTGCTGACCAGGACCGTCGAACTGCGCCACCCCCGCGGGGTGATCGGGCAGATCGTCCCCTGGAACTACCCCCTCGAACTGTCCGTCGGCGACGCGCTGCCCGCCCTGGTCGCCGGCAACGCGGTCGTCATGAAGCCCGACACCGAGTCCTGCCTGACCGCCCTGTGGGCCCGTGACCTGCTGATCGAGGCCGGACTGCCCGCCGATGTCCTGCAGGCCGTCATCGGCCTCGGTCCCGTCGTCGGCCCCGAGGTCGTCAAGCGCGGCGACTACGTCTCCTTCACCGGGTCCACGCGCACCGGCCGCGAGGTCGCCACGGTCGCCGCCGACCGCCTGGTCGGCGTCTCCCTCGAACTGGGCGGCAAGAACGCCATGGTGGTCCTGGAGGACGCCGACCTCGAGAAGGCGGCGGCCGGTGCCGTGCGCGCCTGCTTCTCCTCCGCCGGTCAGCTGTGCATCTCCATCGAGCGGCTGTACGTCCACGAGTCGATCGCCGACGCCTTCCTGGACCGCTTCGCGGCCCGCACGCGCGCGATGCGGCTGGGCGGTTCACTGACCTACGGCGCGGACATGGGATCGCTGGTCAGCGGACACCAGCTGGAGACCGTGAAGCGGCACGTGGAGGACGCCGTCGCCAAGGGCGCGCGCATCGTCGCCGGCGGCGTGGCCCGCCCGGACATCGGCCCGTTCTTCTACGAGCCGACCATCCTCGACGGCGTCACGGACACCATGACCCTGTGCTGCGAGGAGACCTTCGGCCCGGTCGTCTCCGTCTACCGCTTCACCACCGACGACGAGGCGGTCGAGCGCGTCAACTCCACCTCGTACGGCCTGAACTCCTCGGTCTGGACGAAGAACACCCGGCGCGGTCACGAGGTCGCCGCCCGGCTGCGCACCGGCACCGTGAACATCAACGAGGGGTACGCCTCCGCGTACGGCAGCGTCCAGTCGCCCATGGGCGGCATGAAGGAGTCCGGACTCGGCCGCCGGCACGGCTCCGAGGGCATCCTCAAGTACACCGAGGCCCAGACCGTCGCCCACCAGCGGCTGCTGCCGATGGCCCCCTCGCTCGGCATGGACGACGAGAAGTACGCGGCGTTCATGAACCGGAGCCTGCGCCTGATGAAGGCATTCCGTTTCCGCTAGGCCACCGGACCACCGGACCACTGGACCACCGGACCACCGGTCCACCGGACCGCCCGGCCGCCCCGCACCGAGGCTTTCGACGAGGAGAGCACGTGTCACAGGAGAACCCCGTCCACGAACCGGACGACGACGCCGCGTACGACTACGACGTCATCGTCGTCGGCTCCGGCTTCGGCGGCTCGGTCTCGGCACTCCGTCTGACCGAGAAGGGCTACCGTGTCGGCGTCCTGGAAGCGGGCCGCCGCTTCACCCGCGAGTCCCTGCCGAAGAACTCCTGGGACCTGAAGAACTACCTGTGGGCCCCCGGGCTCGGCATGTACGGCATCCAGCGCATCCATCTGCTGGGCAACGTCATGGTCCTGGCCGGCGCGGGTGTCGGCGGCGGCTCCCTCAACTACGCCAACACCCTGTACGTACCGCCCAAGCCCTTCTTCGACGACCCGCAGTGGCGGGACATCACCGACTGGCAGGAGGAGCTGAAGCCGTACTACGACCAGGCGCGGCGGATGCTCGGCGTCCGGCTCAACCCGACGACGACCCCGTCGGACGTGCACCTGAAGGCGGCGGCCGAGCGGATGGGCGTGGGCGACACCTTCCACATGGCCCCGGTCGGCGTCTTCTTCGGCGACGGCGAGGACGCGGACGGGAAGGTGAGGGCCGAGCCGGGGCAGGAGGTGCCCGACCCCTACTTCGGCGGGGCGGGACCGTCGCGGCGGGCCTGCGCCGAGTGCGGCGAGTGCATGACCGGCTGCCGGCACGGTGCGAAGAACACCCTCAACGAGAACTACCTCCACCTCGCCGAGAAGGCGGGCGCGGTCGTCCACCCGATGACGACGGCCGTGTCGGTGACCGAGGACCCGCGGGGCGGCTACGCCGTCGTCACGCTCCCGACCGACGACCGCCGCAAGGGGAAGGACCGCACCTTCCGGGCCCGCCGGGTCGTCCTGGCCGCCGGCACGTACGGCACCCAGACGCTGCTGCACCGCATGAAGGCGGCCGGCCGGCTGCCGCACCTGTCGGACAGGCTGGGCGAGCTGACCCGCACCAACTCCGAAGCGCTCGTCGGCGCCCAGACCGACGACCGCCGCTACCGCAGGGCGACCGGTGCGCCGAAGGTGGACTTCACCCGCGGTGTGGCCATCACGTCCTCGATCCACCCGGACGAGAACACCCACATCGAGCCGGTCCGCTACGGCCGCGGCTCCAACTCGATGGGCGGTCTGTCCATCCTCCAGGTCCCGTACGCGGGCAGTGGTTCGGGCGCGGCCAGGGTGCTCGGCTGGCTGGGCAACGCGGCCAGGCACCCCTGGCTGCTGCTCCGGTCCCTCTCCAACCGGCGCTGGTCGGAGCGGACCATCATCGGTCTGGTGATGCAGTCGCTGGACAACTCCCTGACGACGTACCTGAAGCCGTCCGGGATCGGCCGAGGCCTGCTCACCGCCCGGCAGGGCCACGGCGCGCCCAACCCCAAGCAGATCAAGGCGGCCACGGACGGCGCGTCCGCGCTGGCGGCCGAGATCAACGGCTTCGCGGGCTCCAACATCGGTGAGCTGACGGGGATGCCGCTGACCGCGCACTTCCTGGGCGGCTGCCCGATCGGCGCCTCCCGCGAGACCGGCGTGATCGACCCGTACCACCGCCTCTACGGCCACCCCGGGATCTCGGTCGTGGACGGGGCCGCGGTCTCGGCGAACCTGGGGGTGAACCCGTCCCTGACCATCACGGCGCAGGCCGAGCGGGCGATGTCGTACTGGCCCAACAAGGGCGAGGCCGATCCGCGTCCGGAGCAGGGCGCCGCCTACCGGCGCCTCCAGCCGGTCGAGCCGAAGTCCCCGGCGGTCCCGGCGGACGCGTTCGGCGCGCTGAAGCTGCCGTTCCTGGGGATGCCGACGGTGCCGCCGAAGAAGTAGCCGGAAGCGGGCGGCGGAAGAAGAAGGAAAAAGAAGGAAGAACGCGGGAGAAGGGGAGAGGGAGAAGGACCTGGGCTCCCCTCCGAGCCCAGGTCCTTCTCCCTCGTCCTGCGCGACATCTCGCGCGGCACGCGGTCAGGCGTCGTTACGCCTCCACACCGGCCTTGCGCCGGCGCACCACGAACACCGCTCCGGCGCCGGCCACGACGGCGGCACCGCCGACCAGGCCGATCATCGGCAGGGCGGAGCTGGAACCGGTCTCGGCGAGGCTGCCGGTGACCTTGACGTCCTTCACCTTGTCGAGCTCGACCTTGCCGCCGGTCTGCGGCTTGGCGTCGTTCGGCTTGCCCGCCCCGGAGCCGGCGGCCAGGATGTCGAAGAAGTAGATCCAGCCGTTGGAGTCGTCGGCGATCCAGCAGCCCTCGGTGTCCGCGTACTCGGCGAAACCGCCGGTGATGCCGAGCGCGTCGGGCACCTTGCCGCTGACGCTCAAGCGCAGCTTGTAGGAGACCGACTGGCCGGCACCGAGCGAGAACGCGGCGAACGTACCGCCCTCACCCGCGGCGTCCGCGAGCGTGTCCCACTGCCCGGTGGCCTTGTTGAAGACCTGGACCGTGATCTGGCCGGAGTAGTCCTTCTCGTTCCAGCCGAAAGCCGCGACGCCGATCAGCGGCTTGATGTCCTTGATCTCCTCGTCGCCGCGGTTGGACACGTTGAACGAGAACGCCGTCCAGCCGCTGCCGGCGACGATCGTCTCGGGCAGGCCCGACAGGCCACTGTGCAGGTCGGCGCTGAGCTCGGCCGTGCTGTTGCCCTCCTCGTCGGTGCAGAGCTCGATCTCCTCCTCCGCGGGAGCGCTTTCGCTGGCGCTCGGCGACGGAGAGGCGGCCGGCGAACTCGTGTCCTCGGCCGGGGTGCTCTCGTCGGCCGTGGGGGTGCTGTCCTCGGCCGGGGTGCTCTCGTCGGCCGAGGGAGTGCTCTCCTCGGCCGGGTCGGTCGACTCGGTCGCGGTCGGCGAGGGGGACGTCTCGTCCTTCTCGCCCTCCTCGCCGGCCG
>NZ_MSGP01000188.1 GCF_002078235.1 Streptomyces viridosporus | reverse complement strand
CCGGCCGGGGCGGAGTACGGGGGGCTCGCGAGGAGCGGCTGCGTCAGCTCAGGGACGCCAGCGCCTCGTTCCAGGTGGCGGACGGACGCATGACCTCGGCGGCCTTGGCCGGGTCGGGCTGGTAGTAGCCGCCGATCTCGGCGGGCTTGCCCTGGACGGCGATCAGCTCGTCGACGATCTTCTGCTCGTTCGCGGCGAGCGTCTCGGCGAGCGGGGCGAAGGCCTTCGCCAGGTCCGCGTCGTCGGTCTGCCGGGCCAGCTCCTGGGCCCAGTACAGGGACAGGTAGAAGTGGCTGCCGCGGTTGTCGATGCCGCCGACGCGACGGGTCGGGGACTTGTCCTCGTTGAGGAAGGTCGCCGTGGCGCGGTCGAGGGCGTCGGCGAGGACCTTGGCGCGGGCGTTGCCCGTGGTCTCGGCGTACTGCTCCAGGGACGGCACCAGCGCGAAGAACTCACCGAGCGAGTCCCAGCGCAGGTAGTTCTCCTTGACCAGCTGCTGCACGTGCTTCGGCGCCGAACCGCCCGCGCCCGTCTCGAACAGGCCGCCGCCCGCCATCAGCGGGACGACCGACAGCATCTTGGCGCTGGTGCCCAGCTCCAGGATCGGGAACAGGTCGGTCAGGTAGTCGCGCAGCACGTTGCCGGTGACGGAGATGGTGTTCTCGCCGCGGCGGATGCGCTCCACCGACAGCTTGGTCGCCTCGACGGGGGACAGGATGCGGATGTCCAGGCCCTCGGTGTCGTGCTCCGGCAGGTACTGCTTCACCTTGGCGATGAGGTTGGCGTCGTGGGCGCGGGTCTCGTCCAGCCAGAAGACGGCCGGGTCGCCGGTGGCGCGGGCGCGGGTGACGGCGAGCTTCACCCAGTCGCGGATCGGGGCGTCCTTGGTCTGGCAGGCGCGGAAGATGTCACCGGTGGAGACGGCCTGCTCCAGGACGACGTCGCCGGCCTGGTCGACCAGGCGGACGGTGCCGGTGGTGGGGATCTCGAAGGTCTTGTCGTGGCTGCCGTACTCCTCGGCCTTCTGCGCCATCAGACCGACGTTCGGGACCGAGCCCATGGTGGACGGGTCGTAGGCGCCGTTGGCGCGGCAGTCGTCGATCACGGCCTGGTAGACACCGGCGTAGCTGGAGTCCGGCAGGACGGCGAGGGTGTCGGCCTCCTGGCCGTCGGGGCCCCACATGTGGCCGGAGGTGCGGATCATGGCCGGCATGGAGGCGTCCACGATGACGTCCGAGGGGACGTGCAGGTTGGTGATGCCCTTGTCGGAGTCGACCATGGCCAGCTCCGGGCCCTCGGCCAGCTCGGCGTCGAAGGACGCCTTGATCTCGGCACCCTCGGGCAGGTTCTCCAGACCCTTGTAGATGCCGCCCAGACCGTCGTTCGGGGTGAGGCCGGCCGCGGCGAGCTTCTCGCCGTACCGCGCGAACGTCTTCGGGAAGAAGGCGCGCACCACGTGGCCGAAGACGATCGGGTCGGAGACCTTCATCATCGTGGCCTTCAGGTGCACGGAGAACAGCACGCCCTCCTGCTTGGCGCGGGCGACCTGCGCGGTCAGGAACTCGCGCAGCGCGGCGACCCGCATCACGGAGGCGTCGACGACCTCGCCCGCGAGGACGGGGACGGACTCGCGCAGCACGGTGGTGGTGCCGTCGTCACCGACCAGCTCGATGCGCAGCGCGCCGTCCTCGGCGATGACGACCGACTTCTCGGTGGAGCGGAAGTCGTTCTCGCCCATGGTCGCCACGTTGGTCTTGGACTCGGAGGTCCAGGCGCCCATGCGGTGCGGGTGGGACTTGGCGTAGTTCTTCACCGAGGCGGGGGCGCGGCGGTCGGAGTTGCCCTCGCGCAGCACCGGGTTCACGGCGCTGCCCTTGACCTTGTCGTAGCGGGCGCGGATCTCGCGCTCCTCGTCGCTCTTCGGGTCGTCCGGGTAGTCCGGCAGCGCGTAGCCCTGGCCCTGCAGCTCGGCGACGGCGGCCTTGAGCTGCGGGATCGACGCCGAGATGTTCGGCAGCTTGATGATGTTGGCCGCGGGCGTCTTGGCCAGCTCACCGAGCTCGGCGAGGGCGTCCGGGATGCGCTGGTCCTCGGTCAGGTACTCCGGGAACACGGCGATGATGCGCCCGGCCAGCGAGATGTCGCGCGTCTCCACGGCGACACCCGCCTGCGAGGCGTACGCCCGGACCACCGGCAGGAAGGAATACGTCGCCAGGGCCGGGGCCTCGTCAGTGTGCGTATAGATGATGGTCGAGTCAGTCACCGGGTGCTCCGCTCCACGTCTGCAACATTGCTCGACATCAAGATATCCCGTGACCGACCGCGACTCGACAGGGGTCCGCACCGACTTCCGGGCAAACCCCCGCCGCGTCCCCGGCGGGCGGCTCCGGGGGCGCGCCGACCGGTGCCCGGACCTGGCGTACCGGGCCGGACGTACCGGGCCGAGGGGGCCGCCGGCCCGGTGCCGGCCGGGCGCGGGCGGGCCGCCCGGGAGCGCGGTCGTGCGGGTGCGGGGCGCCGTCGGGGCCCGGTCGGCCCGGCCGGACGACTCGTCCCGCCGGGCGGCCGGAGGCGGACGCCCCGGTCAGATCGGCGTGGTCGTGGTCATGTCGATCGGCTCCGCCCCGGTGCCCCGCTGCTGCGGGATGACCACGGTGCCCTGCTGGAGCGCCACCGTCCGCGCGGGCGACGGGATCCGGATGCCCTCGTCGCGGTAGCGCCGGTGCAGGCGCTTGATGAACTCGTGCTTGATCCGGTACTGGTCGCTGAACTCGGCCACGCCCAGGATGACGGTGAAGCCGATGCGGGAGTCGCCGAAGGTGTGGAAGCGCACCGCCGGCTCGTGCTCCGGCACGGCACCGGTGATCTCGGTCATCACCTCGGTGACGATCTCCTTCGTCGTCCGCTCGACGTGCTCCAGATCGCTGTCGTACGACACCCCGACCTGCACCAGGATGGTCAGCTTCTGCTCGGGGCGCATGAAGTTGGTCATGTTCGTCTTCGCCAGCTGCGCGTTGGGGATGACCACCAGGTTGTTGGACAGCTCGCGGACGGTCGTCTGGCGCCAGTTGATGTCCTCGACATAGCCCTCCTCGCCGCTGCTCAGCCGGATGTAGTCACCCGGCTGCACGGTCTTGGAGGCGAGGATGTGGATGCCGGCGAAGAGGTTGGCGAGCGTGTCCTGCAGCGCGAGCGCGACCGCCAGACCGCCGACGCCGAGGGCCGTGAGCAGCGGGGCGATGGAGATGCCCAGGGTCTGCAGCCCCACCAGGAAACCGATCGCCAGGACCAGGATCCGGGTGATGTTCGTGAAGATGGTGGCCGACCCGGCGACGCCGGAGCGGGACTGGGTGACCGAGCGCACCAGGCCGGCCACCACCCGCGCCGCCGATATGGTCGCGGCGAAGATGACCAGCACCGTCAGCGTCTGGTTGACGTTGTGCTGCACGGTCCGGGTCAGCGGCAGCGCCGCCGCCGCGGAGGCCACGCCGCCCGCGATCGCCGCCCACGGCACGATCATGCGCAGCGCGTCCACGAGGACGTCGTCCCCGCGCCAGGTGGTGCGCTCGGCGTGCCGGCCGAGCCAGCGCAGCAGCATCCGCAGCAGGAACGCCGCCAGCAGACCGGCGGCGAGGGCGATACCGGCGTACACCAGATCGTCCAGGGTGAGTGAGCGGGTCACCGCTCACCTCCGGCGGACATCCTGGCCGGCGGCCGTGTGTGAAGTCGTGTCACGTGTCGTCACCTGTTCGAGTTCCGGTAAGGGGGGTGTGCCGGGCCCGTTCTGACCTGCGGTCGGCACGATCGCACATCCTGCCGTATCCGCGCGGTCCGTCCGCACCGTTCCCGTCGGGATCCCGCCGTCACCGGAGGGCCCGCTCAACCGCCCGCCCGGCCGGCCGCTCGGGCCACCCTCGCCGCACCGGTACGCCCGGCGTCACCGCACCCGGCAGCAGCGACAGCCGCCCGCGGGTACCACGCGGGCGCGGCCGGGGAGCGGACCGGCGGCGCGGGGCGGAGCCGTCCTTGACCTCAACCTCGCTGGAGGTCCTAGGTTCATCTCATGAGCATGGAGACCACAGCGTGGACACAGCTGCACAGTGTCATGAACGCCCAGGACGAGCGCCGCCCCTTCGCACGGTCGACGCTCCGGCGCATCGGCGCCTTCGCGCGCCCGCACCGCCGCCGCATGGCCCTGTTCGTGCTGCTCGGCACGGCGACCGCGCTGCTGGCCGTCGCCACGCCCGTCCTCGCCGGGCACGTCGTGGACACGATCGTGTCGGGCGGCGACGAGGCCACGGTCGTCCGCCTGGCCCTGCTCATCGCGCTGATCGCGGTGGTCGAGGCGGCCCTCGGCATCCTCGGCCGCCGGCTGTCGGCGTCGCTCGGGGAGGACCTCATCCTCGACCTGCGGACAGCGGTGTTCGACCACGTGCAGCGCATGCCGGTCGCGTTCTTCACGCGCACCCGTACGGGAGCGCTCGTCTCCCGTCTCAACAACGACGTCATCGGTGCCCAGCGGGCCTTCAGCAACACCCTGTCCACCGTGGTCGGCAACCTGGTCACCCTGCTGCTGACCCTCGCCGTCATGCTCACGCTGTCCTGGCAGATCACCCTGCTCACTCTGGTCCTGCTGCCGGTGTTCGTGGTTCCGGCCCGGCGCATGGGCCGCCGCATGGCCCGCATGCAGCGCGAGGCCGCCACCCTGAACGCGGCCATGGGCACCCGGATGACCGAGCGCTTCTCCGCGCCCGGCGCCACCCTGGTCAAGCTCTTCGGCCGCCCGGAGCAGGAGTCGGAGGAGTTCGCGGAGCGCGCCCGCCGGGTCCGCGACATCGGCGTACGGACCGCCACGGCCCAGACGGTGTTCATCACCGCCCTCACCCTGGTCTCCTCCCTGGCCCTGGCCCTGGTCTACGGGCTCGGCGGCTGGTTCGCCCTGCGCGGCGCCCTGGAACCGGGCGCGATCGTGTCACTGGCACTGCTGCTGACCCGCCTGTACGCGCCGCTGACCTCGCTGGCCGGGGCGCGGGTGGAGGTGATGAGCGCCCTGGTCAGTTTCGAGCGGGTCTTCGAGGTGCTGGACCTGAAGCCCCTCATCGAGGAGGGGCCCGGCGCGCGCGAGGTCCCCGAGGGCCCGGTGTCCGTCGAGTTCGACGACGTCCGCTTCGGCTACCCGTCCGCCGACAAGGTCTCCCTGGCCTCCCTGGAGGAGGTCGCCTCCCTCGACACGCGCGGTGGCGCCGAGGTCCTGCACGGCGTCTCCTTCCGCGCCGAACCCGGACAGACCGTCGCCCTGGTCGGCTCCTCCGGCGCCGGCAAGTCGACCGTCGCGCACCTGCTGCCGCGCCTGTACGACGTCGACGCGGGCGCCGTGCGGGTGGGCGGCGTCGACGTCCGGGACCTGACCGCCGGATCGCTGCGCGACACCGTCGGGATGGTCACCCAGGACGGCCACCTCTTCCACGACACCGTCCGCGCCAACCTGCTGCTGGCCCGCCCGGACGCGGCGGAGTCCGACCTGTGGGACGCCCTGCGCCGGGCCCGCCTCGACGGACTCGTGCGGTCCCTGCCCGACGGCCTGGACACCGTGGTCGGCGAACGCGGCTACCGCCTCTCCGGCGGCGAACGGCAGCGGATGACCATCGCCCGGCTGCTGCTGGCCCGGCAGCGCGTCGTCGTCCTCGACGAGGCCACCGCGCACCTGGACAACACCTCCGAGGCGGCCGTGCAGGAGGCCCTCACGGAGGCGCTGGAGGGCAGGACGGCGCTGGTGATCGCCCACCGCCTGTCCACCGTCCGCGCCGCGGACCTCATCCTGGTGGTCGAGGCCGGCCGCATCGTGGAACGCGGCACCCACGAGGAGCTGCTGGCGGCCGGGGGCCGCTACGCCGAACTGCACCGTACCCAGTTCGCCCCCCGGCCGACGGACCACGACCGGGGCCCGGGCCGGAAGCACGAGCACGACCGGGCCCCCGACGGGGACCGCGGCGCACCGGCGGCGGTGTAGCCCCCGACCGCGGAACCATCCGGCGTCACGCGGCCGGCCCGTCACACGGCGCCGCCGCCCGCCCCGGGACCGGGACGGACGGCGGCGCTCCGTGCGGGCGGGGCGGCTCCTCCCGCGGGGGGAGCCGCCCGGTGTCACACCCCCTTGCCGGCGGCCTCGGCCCGGGACGAGCGCTCCCCGGCGCCGGACTTGCCGCGCCCGGAACCGGCACGCTCCCGGCCCCGGCCACGACCCCGGCCGCCCTTGTCGCCGCGGGAGTACGCGTCGAGCACGATGGCGAGCGGCGAGGCGGTCAGGACCGACGAGTACGTGCCCACCAGCATGCCGATCAGCAGGGCGAGCGCGAAGTCGGTGAGCGAGTCGCCGCCCAGCAGAGCCAGCGCGGCCAGGATGAAGATCACGCCGATACCGGTGTTGACCGTGCGGGGCACCGTCTGCAGGATCGCCAGGTTGGTGGACTGGGCCAGAGGTGCCTTGCGGTCCTTGGTCCACAGTTCCCGGACGCGGTCGAAGACCACCACGGAGTCGTTCACCGAGTAACCGATCACGGTGAGCAGGGCGGCCAGGAACACCCCGTCGATCGGCTTGCCCAGCCACGCGAAGATGCCGGTGAGGATCACCACGTCGTGCGCCAGGGTGGCGACCGCCGACGTACCGAACATCCAGCGGAACCGGAAGGCGAGGTACAGGAGCTGGGCGCCGAGGGCCAGGCCGAGCGCGATCAGCGCGTTGCGGCGCAGCTCGTCGCCGAGGCTCGGGCCGATCAGCTCGTCGCGGACCTTCTCCGCCCCGCCGCCGACCTGGTCGATGGCCTCGGCCACCTTGACCGCCTCGGCGTTGCTCAGCTCTTCGGTGCGCACCGTCAGCCCGTTGTCCCCGGAGGACTGCACGACGGCCTGCGGGAAGCCGGCGTCGGCCAGGGCCTCGCGGGCCCGGTCCGGGTCGACGGTCTTGGTGGTCGTGTACTCGATGAGCCGGCCGCCGGTGAACTCGACGCCGAAGTTCAGCCCGCGCACCGCGATGCCGGCGCCGGTGACGAGCAGCACGACGAGGGAGACCAGCAGCCACCGGCGCGGACGGCGCATCAGCTGCGGGTTGCGGCGGGTGAGGTACTCGCGCACCCGCCCGATCGAGGCCAGACCGGTGATCTGGGGACGGCGGTGCACCCAGCGGCGCTCCACCGCGAACTCGGCCAGCACCCGGGTGATCACCAGGGCGCTGATCATGGAGGCGATGACACCGATGGCCAGGGTGACGCCGAAGCCCTTCACCGGGCCGGAGGCGAGCAGGAACAGCAGTCCCGCCGCGATGAGCGTGGTGATGTTGGAGTCGGCGATCGCGCTGAAGGCGCCCTTGAAGCCGGCGGTCAGGGCCGAGCGGCTGCTGGGCCGGTTGCGTTTGCCGTACTCCTCGCGCGCTCGCTCGAAGACCAGCACGTTGGCGTCGACGGCCATGCCGATCGCCAGGACGAAACCGGCCAGGCCCGGCAGGGTCAGCGTCGCGCCGAGCCCCGCCAGGGCGGCGTAGGAGATCACGCCGTAGCAGGCCAGGGCCACGGTGGCCAGGAAGCCCATGAGCCGGTAGACGACGATGATGAACAGCGCGGTGAGGGCGGTGCCGAGGGCGGCCGCGTAGGCGCTCGACTTGATGGCCTCGGCGCCCAGCGTCGGGCCCACGGTCCGCTGCTCCACCGTCTCGACCGGCACCGGCAGCGCGCCGCCCTCGACGAGCAGGGCCAGCTCACGGGCCTCGTCGCTGGTGAAGGAGCCGGTGATCTGGGTGGACCCGCCGGCGATGCCGACGCCGCAGGAGACGGACGGATCGACCTGCGGCGAGGAAATGATCTTGTTGTCCAGGACGATCGCGACCCGGCGCTTCGGGTCGCCGGCCGGGTTGCAGGCGGCCTCGCCGGTCAGCTTGGCCCAGCCCTTGTCGTTCTTGAAGTCGACGGTGACGTGCCAGCCGGCACCGTTCTGCTGGTCGAACTGGGCGTCGGCGCCCTTGACGTCCTTACCGGTGAGGCTCGCGGGGCTCAGCCGGAGCCGCTCGCCGGCCTCGTCGGCCAGGATCCGCTCGCCCTTGCCCTCGGGCTTGGTGGACTCCGTGGCGGCGCCGAGCACCGGGTGGACGGAGAGCTGTGCGGTGCGGCCCAGGACGTCGGCGGCCTTGCGCGGGTCCTGGACGCCGGGCAGTTCGACGATGATCCGGTTCTCACCGGAGCGGACGATGGTGGGTTCGGCGACGCCGAGCGCGTCGACCCGGCCGCGCAGCACCTCCAGGGTGCGGTCGGTGGCCTCGCCGTCGGCCTTGGCCGTGTCGGTGGAGCGGGTCTCCAGAACGATCTGGGTGCCACCGCGCAGGTCCAGGCCCAGACGGACCGGGACGGTGACGGTGATGTACAGGGACACCGCCATCACGGCGAGCGCGAACAGCGCCCTGAAACGGGCGGGACGTTTCACGAATGCCTCCAGCAGGCATGCCGCGGCCGAGGGGACGCGCGGCGGAGAAGAGAAGGGAAAGGGGGCCTCAGGCGCTGGAGGCCGCGGGCGGTGCCCGGCCGAGGTCCGACGGCACGTGCGCGGTGTCGGTCGGGACGTGGCCGGCCACCGGCGCGGGACGGGCCGGCCGGGGCGGGACGCGGGGGGCGTGCGGGGGCGCGAGGAGCGGCGGACCGGCCGACATCGTCCGTTCGCCGCCGTCGCGCTGCGGCCTGATGAGGACGGTGCCGGCGCCGACATAGGCGTCGTCGAGGTACGGACGGGTGTCGGGCGGGTGCATCGAGGGAGCGGGGGCCGACACGGACACGAACGGAACGATCCGTACTTCCTGGGTGAAACCGGGCGCGAGGGTCAGCAGGAGGGCGGCCAGGGTGGCGAAGGCCACACCGGCGAGGAGCGGAAGGCGGGCGACCGGTCCCGTCCGGTGGGTGGTCAAGGCTCGACGAGTCCGGCGCGGATGGCATAGCGGGTCAGGTCCAGGCGGTCCCGCAGACCCAGCTTGTGCAGCAGGTTCTCCCGGTGGCGCTGCACCGTCTTGACACTGATGAAGAGCAGCTCGGCGATTTCCTTCGACGAGTGTCCCTCGGCGACCAGCTTCAGCACTTCCTCCTCGCGCGGGGTCAGCAATTGCTCGGGGGCTTCCTCACCGTCACGGACCCGGTCGAGATAGTTGCGGATCAGAGCGGTGACTGCGCCAGGGTAGAGGAACGGCTCGTCCCGCATCGCCGCGCGGCAGGCGGCGACCAGATCTCGGTCGGCGACGGACTTCAGCACATAACCGCTCGCGCCGGCCTTGAGGGCCTGGAACAGGTACTGCTCATTGTCGTGCATCGTCAGCATCAGGATGCGCACGCCGGGGCGCACCGCGGCCAGCTCGCGCGCGGCCTGCAGACCGGTGAACCGGGGCATGGCGATGTCCAGCACGGCCAGGTCGACCTCGTGGGTACGGGCCATGGCGATCGCCTCCGCCCCGTCACCGGCCTCGGCGACCACCTCCAGGTCCGGCTC
>NZ_MSGP01000187.1 GCF_002078235.1 Streptomyces viridosporus | reverse complement strand
GCCCTTGAGGGCGGGGACCAGGGGGGTGGCGACGGCCGCGGCGGCCAGGATCAGCGCGGCGATCAGACCGAGGATGAGACCGGCACCCGTGTCGGGCTCGTTGCCGCCGAGACCGGAGAAGATGTCGTCGAACGCTCCCATCGGGTCGATGATCGTCCAGAACGCCGTCCACGCGGAGAAGATCGTCAGCGCCACTCCGAACTGACCGAGGTCGAGACCGGCGACCTTGGGCGGCTGGGGGAGCGCGCGGGCCACGACGATGAGGGCCGCACCGGCGATGCCGGCGATGTACATGCTCATCACCAGGCCGAGGTTGTCCCAGGCATTGGGGATTTCGTCGCCGTCGCCGTCGAACGTGGCGAGGAACGACGCGATGAACAGCAACACCGCTGCTCCGATCACCACGCCGTCGCCTCGAGTGAGGGAGCGGATATTCACTTCAGGTCCTTCGTAGGTCGTCTCGTCGTCGGAAGAGGCGTCGCTGTCACCAAGTTGCCCGAAGGCCCCGGTGGGAAGCGCGGGGGTGGCGCCCCTCATCGTCCGGACGACACTATCGTCCGGGCGATCGGGCTGTCCGCCAGGATCAGCGGGCTGATCCCTACCCGCGCAGGAAGCTCACGATTCCGTCGGAAATCCCTCGGGCCGCTTTCTGCCGCCAGGCACCGCTGGTCAGCAGCGCCGCGTCCTTGCTATCGCGCATGTTGCCGCACTCGACGAACACCTTGGGAACCGTTGACAGATTGAGACCGCCCAGGTCCTTTCGCGTGACGAGACCGGTCCCGCCGCCGACGTAGTTGGAGGGCGCGCTGCCGGTGACGCGGACGAAGTTGCCGGCGATGCGCTCACCGAGGTCGCGGGAGGGCCCGACGATGGCCCGGGTGTCGGCGGCGCCGGCGTCGACGGCGCCGGGAAGGATGACATGGAAGCCGCGGTTGCCGGCGCCGGAGCCGTCGGCGTGCAGGGAGACGACGGCGTCGGCCTTCGCCGCGTTGCCGATCCGGGCCCGCTCGTCCACGCACGGCCCGAACGGCCGGTCGGCGTCCTGCGTCAGCTTCACGGTGGCGCCCTGCTCCTCGAGGAGCGCGCGCATGCGGTGGGCGACGTCGAGGGTGAACCGGGCCTCGGCGTAACCGTCGTTGGTGGACGTGCCGGTGGTGTCGCACTCCTTGCGGTTCGTTCCGATGTCCACCTGGCGGTTGATCTCGGCGGTGTGCCGGAAGTTGCCCGGGTTGTGCCCCGGGTCGATGACGACGACCTTCCCCTTGAGCGGCCCGGACGCGGCGGGCGCGGAGGTGGATGCGGAGGGGGAGGGGGACCTGGCTCGTATACACATC
>NZ_MSGP01000186.1 GCF_002078235.1 Streptomyces viridosporus | reverse complement strand
CGCAGGGGACGGCGCACCTCACTGGGTGGATTCCCCGAACGTCTGACGGGCCGTTGAAAAAGTCAGCATCGAGTCAGTGTGAGTTCTGAGACACCCGGAGACAGCTGACCGCACATGCGAACCGTTGTAATCTCCAGAGAACGCCTTTGACCTGCAAGAAGCAGGCAGAGAGCAGGCAAACCGGGAGCGTCTTCATGTTTCGTACAGTATTCAAGTCCAAGATCCACCGCGCCACCGTCACCCAGGCCGACCTGCACTACGTGGGATCGGTGACCATCGACGCGGACCTGCTCGACGCCGCCGATCTGCTGCCCGGTGAACTCGTGCACATCGTCGACGTCACCAACGGGGCCCGGCTGGAGACGTACGTCATCGAGGGCGAGCGGGGCTCCGGTGTCGTCGGGATCAACGGGGCGGCGGCCCATCTCGTGCACCCCGGTGACCTGGTGATCATCATCAGTTACGCTCAGGTCACCGACGCCGAGGCGCGGGCGCTGGAGCCCCGGGTCGTGCACGTGGACCGCGACAACCGCATCGTGGCCCTCGGGACCGACCCGTCCGAGCCGGTGCCGGGATCGGACCAGCGGCGCAGCCCGCAGGCCGTCACGGCCTGAGCGGGGAGGACCGAGCACCGAGGCAGGAGCGTGATGTGTCCGTGAGCGACATCGAGATCCGCGACGACCGGGCGGCGGGCCGGCTCGAGGCGGTGACGGGCGGCGAGGTCGTCGGCCGGATCGAGTACTTCGTCCTCGACGCCCCCGAGCGCGCGCTCGTGCCGGTCCACACCGTGGTCGAGCCCGCCCACGAGGGCAAGGGCATCGCCGGCGGCCTCGCGCGCGAGCTGTACGCCGTCGCCGCACGCGAGGACAGCGCGGTCGCCCCGCTCTGCCCGTACGTCGTCAAGTGGGCCGACCGCCATCCCGACCGGGCCCCGGCGGCCGGCCCGGAACTGATCCGGGCGGCGAAGGAGTGGCTGGCGGCCCACCCCGGGCGCTTCTGACCCCCGGCCGCCCGCGTGCTCGCCCTCCTGCACACCTCACCCGTCCACGTGCCCGTCTTCGACGCACTGCGCGACGAGGACCATCCCGGGCTGGAACTGCTCCACCTCGTCGCCGAGGACCTGCTGCGCCGGGCCCGCCCCGCCGGTCCCGCGGCGGTCGCCGACGACGTGCGGGCGAAGGTGCGGGAGGCCGTGGACGGCGGGGCCCGGGCCGTGCTGTGCACGTGCTCGACGATCGGCGGCGTCGCGGAGGCGGCGGCCGCCGGGGCGGGCGTTCCCGTGCTGCGGGTCGACCGGCCGATGGCGGGCGCGGCCGTGGCCGCCGGCCCGCGGATCGTCGTCCTCGCCGCCCTGGAGAGCACCCTGCGGCCCACGGCGGCGCTCGTCGAGGAGGAGGCGCGGCGCGCCGGCCGTGCCGTCGAGGTGCGGACCGTGCTGGTCGAGGGCGCCTGGGCCCGCTTCGAGGCGGGCGACCGGGAAGGGTACGTCCGCCGGGTCGCGGACGCGGCCGGCGAGGTCACCGGCGCCGATGCGATCGTCCTCGCCCAGGCCTCCATGGCGCCGGCCGAGCGGCTGCTCGGCACGGCCGGCGTCCCGGTGCTGTCCAGCCCGCGCCCCGGGCTCGCGGCGGGCGCGGCGGCGGTGAGCGGCCGGTAGTCCCCGTCCACAGGGGCGGCGGGCGGCCGGTGGCGGTGTCCGCCGCGGCGGGCGTGCCGGGGCGACGGGCGGGATTCCGCCGCGCCGTCCCGTCCGCCGGGTGCGCCACCCGGGCCCCCGCCGTCATGCGGGCGGGTGACTGAGGACGCGGCCCCCGGGTAGGCGGGGAGTAGTCCAGAGCCGACGTCGACCGACTGGCCGG
>NZ_MSGP01000185.1 GCF_002078235.1 Streptomyces viridosporus | reverse complement strand
CCTCCGAGCCCTCCGAGCCCTCCGAGCCCTCCGAAACCTTCGAGGCCTCCGAGGCGAGCGAGCGCAGCCGGCGCACCTCCGCCCGCCACCGCCCCGCGTACGCGTCGCCGCCGCGCCGTGCGGCCCGCAGCGCACCGGCGAGATCGTCCCCGTACTCCCGCGGCGGCTCCTCGCCGATCAGCGCGACCACCTCGGCCGCGAGCCCGGCGCCCACGACCGGGGCCGCGTCCAGCAGCGCACGTCCCAGCCGGGGGTGCAGACCGAGCCGCGCGAGCCGCGCACCCCGCGGTGTGGCCCGCCCGTCGGGGCCGACCGCCCCGATCGCCGCCAGAACGTCCCGGGCCGCGGCCATGGCCCCGCCCGGCGGCGGATCCAGCAGGGCCAGCCCGGAGGCGTCCGGATCGCCCCAGCAGGCCGCCTGGAGCGCGAACGCCGTCAGGTCGGCCACCTTGATCTCGGGGGAGGGGAACCGCGGCAGCCGCACGTCCTCCGCCTCCGCCCAGCAGCGGTACACCGCACCCGGCGCCTCCCGTCCGGCCCGGCCCGCCCGCTGCCGCCCGGCCGCCCGCGAGGCCCGCACCGTCGTCAGCGCGCTCAGCCCGCGCGCGTGGTCGACCCGGGGCTCCCGGGCGAGCCCCGCGTCCACGACCACCCGCACCCCGGGCACCGTCAGCGACGACTCCGCCACCGAGGTCGCCAGCACCACCCGGCGCCTCGCGCCGGGCACCAGCACCGCGTCCTGCACGGCGGCCGGCGCCCGCCCGTGCACCTGGAGCACGTCGACGTCCCCGAGACCGGTGAGCTGCCCGGCCACCCGGGCGATCTCGCCCACCCCCGGCAGGAACACCAGCACGTCGCCGTCCCGCTCGGCCAGCGCCCGCCGCACCACCGACGCCACGTGCGCCGGCAGCGCCGGATCGACCCACAGGCCGTGCGGCGGCCGCACCGGGCGCGCGGGCGGCGCCCACACCACCTCCACGGGGAACGCGGCACCGGGCGCCTCCACCACCGGCGCGCCGCCCAGCAGCCGGGCCCAGCCCTCGGCGTCCGTCGTCGCCGACGCGGCCACCAGGCGCAGCTCCGGGCGCAGGGCCTCGCGCACGTCCCACAGGAACGCCGCCGCGGTGTCCGCGTCCAGGTGCCGCTCGTGGCACTCGTCGAGCACCACCACGTCCACGCCGGTCAGCTCCTGGTCGCGCTGCAACCGCTGGAGGAGCACACCGGTGGTGACGACCTCCACGCGCGTGTGCCGTCCGACGGCCCGCTCGCCGCGCACCGTGAAGCCGACGGACCCGCCCACCTCCTCGCCGAGCAGCCACGCCATCCGCCGCGCCGCCGCCCGCGCCGCGATCCGCCGCGGCTCGGCGACCACCACCCGCCGCGCGGGCCCCTCGCCGAGCAGCCCCGCCAGCGCCAGGGGCACCAGCGTCGTCTTGCCGGTGCCGGGCGGCGCCACCAGCACGGCGGTGCCGTGCGTCGCCAGGGCGTCGGCCAGCCCGGGCAGGGCGTCGCGTACGGGGAGGGCGTCCAGGGCGTCCTGACGGATCACGCGCTCAGTCCCGTACGCACACGAAGATCGCCGTCCCCGGGAGCAGGGCACCGCGCAGCGGGGACCAGCCGCCCCACTCGGAGGTGTTCCAGTCCGGCCACTCCGGCTCCACCAGGTCCACCAGGCGGAAACCGGAGGCGACGACGTCGCGGACGCGGTCGCCGAGGGTGCGGTGGTGCTCGACGTACACCGCGCGGCCCTCCTCGTCCTGCTCGACGTAGGGCGTGCGGTCGAAGTACGACCCGGAGACGCTCAGCCCCTCCGGGCCGGGCTCGTCCGGGAACGCCCAGCGGACCGGGTGCGTGACCGAGAAGACCAGCCGGCCGCCGGGCCGCAGCACCCGGCGCACCTCGCGCAGTACCAGCCGCGGATCGGCGACGAAGGGCAGGGCCCCGTACGCCGAGCAGGCCAGGTCGAAGGAGCCGTCCGCGAAGGGGAGCGCGATCGCGTCGGCGCACACCAGGGGGAACGACCCGCCGATGCGCAGCGCGTGCTGCAACTGCCGGTGCGAGATGTCCAGGGCCACCGGGCGCGCGCCCTGGGCGGCCAGCCAGCGCGAGCACTGCGCCGCGCCGGCGCCCAGCTCCAGGACGTCCCGCCCCTTCAGCTCCTCCCGCGGGCCGAGCAGCTCGGCCTCCACCTCGTCCAGGCCCTCGGGGCCCCACACGAAGCGGTCGTCGCCGAGGAACGTGCCGTGCTCGGTCTGGTACTCGTCCGCGTTGCGGTCCCACCAGCCCCGGTTGGCCCGGGAGCTCTCGGTGACACCGGCCTCCCGCCGGGTCGCCTCCGGTTCGGGACCTTCGGGCTCTTGGATGATCGGCTCCCTCGTCGTAATCTTCCGTCCAGCCCGTCCCCGGCGTGCCGCCGTGGGGGCGCGACACGACCTGCGCGGCCCCGGGCCGTACCTGGTACGCGGCTCGGCCGCGTGGGGAATTGTGCCGGTTATGCGGCGATCCGCCCCGGGTGGGCGGCTTCGCGCATTGACCCTGCCCGGCTGCCCCCGTATGCTACAAGTTGCGCTGCGGGCCTGCGCACCTCAGACGTAGCAGGCTGCGCTCGCATCTGTTGTATGTCCCCTCGGTTGTCGAGGCGCATCACCGTCACCGGTGAGGCGCTTCCTTGGCTGTCCGGCTTCTACAGAGCGAAACGGGCTCCGGCGTAGCAGTACCTACGACTTCAATGTCCGTACCGGAGCCCTTTCCCACATGACGAGCAGCACCGAGACCACCGCCACCACCCCGCAGGTAGCGGTCAACGACATCGGTAACGAGGAAGCATTCCTCGCAGCGATCGACGAGACGATCAAGTACTTCAACGACGGCGACATCGTCGACGGCGTCATCGTGAAGGTCGACCGGGACGAGGTCCTGCTCGACATCGGTTACAAGACCGAAGGTGTCATCCCGAGCCGCGAGCTCTCGATCAAGCACGACGTCGACCCCAACGAGGTCGTCGCCGTCGGCGACGAGATCGAGGCCCTGGTCCTCCAGAAGGAGGACAAGGAAGGCCGCCTGATCCTCTCGAAGAAGCGCGCCCAGTACGAGCGTGCCTGGGGCACCATCGAGAAGATCAAGGAAGAGGACGGCATCGTCACCGGTACCGTCATCGAGGTCGTCAAGGGTGGTCTCATCCTCGACATCGGCCTCCGCGGCTTCCTGCCGGCCTCCCTGGTCGAGATGCGCCGTGTCCGCGACCTCCAGCCCTACGTGGGCAAGGAGCTCGAGGCCAAGATCATCGAGCTGGACAAGAACCGCAACAACGTGGTCCTGTCCCGTCGTGCCTGGCTGGAGCAGACCCAGTCCGAGGTCCGCCAGACCTTCCTCACCACCCTCCAGAAGGGCCAGGTGCGGTCCGGCGTCGTCTCCTCGATCGTCAACTTCGGTGCCTTCGTGGACCTGGGTGGCGTCGACGGTCTGGTCCACGTCTCCGAGCTGTCCTGGAAGCACATCGACCACCCGTCCGAGGTCGTCGAGGTGGGCCAGGAGGTCACCGTCGAGGTCCTCGACGTCGACATGGACCGCGAGCGCGTCTCCCTGTCGCTGAAGGCGACCCAGGAAGACCCGTGGCAGCAGTTCGCCCGCACCCACCAGATCGGCCAGGTCGTGCCCGGCAAGGTCACGAAGCTGGTTCCGTTCGGTGCGTTCGTCCGCGTGGACGAGGGCATCGAGGGTCTGGTCCACATCTCCGAGCTGGCCGAGCGCCACGTGGAGATCCCGGAGCAGGTCGTCCAGGTCAACGACGAGATCTTCGTCAAGGTCATCGACATCGACCTCGAGCGCCGCCGCATCAGCCTCTCGCTGAAGCAGGCCAACGAGTCCTTCGGTGCCGACCCGACGGCGGTCGAGTTCGACCCGACCCTGTACGGCATGGCCGCGTCCTACGACGACCAGGGCAACTACATCTACCCCGAGGGCTTCGACCCCGAGACCAACGACTGGCTCGAGGGCTACGAGAAGCAGCGCGAGGAGTGGGAGCGCCAGTACGCCGAGGCGCAGGCCCGCTTCGAGCAGCACCAGGCGCAGGTCATCAAGTCCCGCGAGGCGGACGAGAAGGCCGCTGCCGAGGGTGGCGAGGCCGCCGCTCCGGCCGCGTCCGGTGGCGGTTCGTACTCCTCCGAGGGCGGCGACCAGTCCGGCGCGCTGGCCTCGGACGAGGCGCTGGCCGCGCTGCGCGAGAAGCTGGCCGGCGGCCAGAGCTGATCGCACGCGCGCCGAGCGGTGACCGCTGAGGCGAGCTCTTGAGCCGAGGGCCCGCACCCCATCCGGGGTGCGGGCCCTCGGCGTGTTCCCCGCCGACCGGGAATGCGAGTGCCGTGCGCCACGTTGTGCAGTACGAACACGAGGAGGAGCGGTAACTGTGCTTGATCCGCAGGGTTTGTACGCATGGGAGCCGAAGGGCCTGGCCGTCGTCGACATGGCGCTCGCCCAGGAGTCGGCCGGACTTGTCATGCTCTACCACTTCGACGGATACATCGACGCGGGGGAGACCGGCGACCAGATCGTCGACCGGCTGCTCGACTCGCTGCCCCACCAGGTCGTCGCCCGGTTCGACCACGACCGGCTGATCGACTACCGCGCCCGGCGCCCGCTGCTGACCTTCACCCGCGACCGCTGGAGCGACTACGAGGTGCCCGCCCTCGAGGTGCGCCTCGTCCAGGACACCACCGGAGCCCCCTTCCTGCTGCTCTCCGGCCCCGAACCGGACGTGGAGTGGGAGCGCTTCGCCGTGGCCGTGCGGCAGATCGTGGAGCGGCTCGGCGTCCGCCTGTCGGTGAACTTCCACGGCATCCCGATGGGCGTCCCGCACACCCGCCCCGTCGGTCTCACCCCGCACGGCAACCGCACCGACCTCGTCCCCGGTCACAGCAGCCCCTTCGAGGAGGCGCAGGTCCCCGGCAGCGCCGAGGCACTCGTCGAGTACCGGCTCATGCAGGCCGGACACGACGTCCTCGGCGTCGCCGGGCACGTCCCGCACTACCTCGCCCGCTCCCCGTACCCGGACGCGGCGCTCACCGTCCTGGAGGCCATCACGGCCGCGACCGGACTGGTCCTGCCCGGTGTCGCCCACACCCTGCGCACCGAGGCCCACCGCACCCAGACCGAGATCGAGCGCCAGGTCAGGGAGGGCGACGACGAGCTCACCGCCCTCATCCAGGGCCTGGAGCACCAGTACGACGCCGCCGCGGGCGCCGAGACCCGGGGCAACATGCTCGCCGAGCCGGTGGAGATCCCGTCGGCGGACGAGATCGGGCGCGAGTTCGAGCGGTTCCTGGCGGAGCGCGAGGGAGAGGGCTGAGGGGCCCCGCCCTCCGGGCGGGGTCCGCCGGAGCGCTCGCCGGTGCCGGGCCCTAAGCTTCCGCTCATGCTGAAGGTTGGCCTGACCGGCGGGATCGGCGCCGGCAAGAGCGAGGTGTCCCGGCTGCTCGTCGAGTGCGGGGCCGTGCTGATCGACGCGGACCGCATCGCGCGTGAGGTCGTCGAGCCGGGAACGCCCGGTCTCGCGGCGATCGTGGACGCCTTCGGCACGGACGTGCTCGCTCCGGACGGCAGCCTGGACCGGCCCGGGCTGGGCTCCCTCGTCTTCGCCGATCCGGACAGACTCGCCGTCCTGAACTCGATCGTCCACCCCCTGGTGGGCGCCCGCTCCCGTGAGCTGGAGGCGGCCGTCGCCGAGGACGCGGTCGTCGTCCACGACGTCCCCCTCCTCACCGAGAACGGCCTCGCCCCCCTCTACGACCTCGTGATCGTCGTCGACGCGAGCCCCGGGACCCAGCTCGACCGGCTCGTGCGGCGGCGCGGCATGACCGAGGAGGACGCCCGCGCGCGCATGGCCGCCCAGGCGACCCGCGAGCAGCGCCGGGAGATCGCCGACATCGTCATCGACAACGACGTGCCCCTGGAGGCGCTGGAGCGGCGCGTGAAGGAGGTGTGGGCCGACCTCGTCCGCCGAGCACGGGCGTCCCGGCGGCCCCCTCAGGAATAGCGATCCCCGCCCGAGGCGTTGAACCCCTCCGACGAGGGAAGGATTGCGCTGTGCCCGAGACCAGTGGTTCGACCGGACGTACGCCGGAGACGCATGTCATCGACTTCCGTGCCGCCGAGCAACTGCTCGCCTCCCGTGACCCGCAGGGCGCGGTGAAGCTGCTCGACGGCGTCATCGACGTCCACCCGGAGAACACCGCCGCGCGGCTGCTGCGGGCGCGCGCCTTCTTCGCCTCGGCCCAGCTGCGGCCCGCCGAGCTGGAGTTCTCCCTCGTCCTGGAGCGCGAGCCGGACAACGCCTTCGCCCATTTCGCCCTCGCCCGCACCTACGAGCGCCAGAACCGGCCCCGCCCGGCCAGGCGCCACTTCCGGCTGGCGGCGGCGCTGGATCCGAACCCGGAGTACCTCGAGGCGGCGCGCTTCGACACGTGAGCGGCCGCCCGCCGCCGCTACGGCCGGCCGATCGGCGGCTCGTACGGCGGTACGTCGCGGCCCGGCTGGTAGTGGGCGCCCTGGCGGATGTGCCGCACGACGACGACCAGGTCGACCGTGACGACCAGCCACAGCAGCCCGCAGGCGAGGGCCCAGCCCCAGCGCCCCACGATCGCGAACGCCGCGGTGCCGAACACCGTCCAGACCAGGCCCCAGACGCTCAGCCAGAACCGCATCCGCAGCGCACTGCGCGCGGTCACCGGCTCGTTGCCCGTACGCCTCACGACGATCACCCCTGTCCACGGTCCCCCTTCCGTGCCGGGTTCCCCGGACGAGGAGCGCCCATGAGGGCGCCGGACCTCCCGCGATCCGAGAGGGTTAACACGATCGGGTGAACCCGCGGCGGACGGGAACGGGTGTGCGGAACCGGGCCGTTGGACGGGCATGGAGCAGAAAATGCGTGAGGGGTACGAGGGGACGGGTCCCGGGGCGATCACTCCGGACGGCTGCGCGGTGGAACTCTACGCGCGGCTGCCCGTCGGGGACGAGCCGGACGTCATCGCCGGGGCGGTGCCCGCGGGCGCGCGCATCCTGGAGCTGGGCAGCGGCGTCGGGCGGATGACCCACGCCCTGCTGGAGCGCGGCTTCACGGTCACGGCGGTGGACGAGTCCGCCGAGATGCTGGAGCGCGTGCGCGGGGCGCGGACGATATGCAGCCCCGTGGAGAGGCTCGACCTGGGCGAGACGTTCGACGTGGTGCTGCTCGCGTCGTTCCTGGTGCACGCGGGGGACGCCGAGGTGCGGCGGGGGATGCTGCGCACCTGTGTGCGGCACCTGGCGAAGGGCGGGTGCGTGCTGATCCAGCGGGAGGGCGAGGACTGGCACACCCGTGTGCCGCGCGAGCGGGTGGACCCGGCGGGCTTCACGGTGCGGATCGTGTCGTCGGAGCCGGTCGGTGACGGGGTCGACTCGGTGCACGCGGAGTACGTGTTCCCGGACGCGACCTGGACGCAGACGTTCCGGACGCGGCCGTTGACGAGGCAGCAGTTCGAGGAGGCGCTGGGGGAGGAGGGTCTGAAGGTGGACCGGTACCTGACGGAGGACCGGACATGGGTGAGGGCGGTGCCGGTGACGGACGGCTGAGGGCGGGGTGTCCCTCCGGGCGGCGGTGAGGCCCGCGCACGGCGCCGGCCCGCCGACGACGGTGACGCGCGGGCACCACCGGGTGCGGTGTCCGGGCGGGACGGGGCCCTCCCGGACACCGCCCGGTCACGACCGGCCCGCGCTCCCGGGG
>NZ_MSGP01000184.1 GCF_002078235.1 Streptomyces viridosporus | reverse complement strand
CCGCCACGTCGTCGCCGACCTGCCGCGCACCGAGGTCGGCGACGACGTGGCGGTCGGGGAGTACGTGGCGGCGCGCCTGGGCCGCGAGGTCGTCGACCGCCTGGTGGAGCCCCTGCTGGGCGGGGTGTACGCGGGCGACGCCTACCGCATCTCGATGCGCTCGGCGGTCCCGCAGCTCTTCGAGGCCGCCCGCACCCACACCTCCCTGACCGAGGGGGTCCGCGAGATCCAGGCGAGGTCCGCCGCCGCCTCGCAGACCGGTCCCGTGTTCATGGGCATCGAGGGCGGAGTGGGCACCCTGCCGCTCGCCGTCGCCGAGTCGGTGCGGGCGCGCGGCGGGGACGTCCTCACCGGCACGCCGGTCACGGAGCTGCGCCGGACGCCGGAGGGCGGCTGGCGGATCGTCGCCGGGGACCGGAACCTGTCCGCCGACGCGGTCGTCGTCGCCGTCCCCGCCCCGGCCGCCGCCCGCCTCCTGCGCGCCGAGGCACCCCGGGCCGCCGCCGAACTGGCCGGCGTCGAGTACGCCTCCATGGCGCTGATCACCCTCGCCTACCGCCGCGCGGAGACCCGCCTCCCCGAGGGCAGCGGATTCCTGGTGCCGCCGGTCGACGGCCGCACGATCAAGGCGGCCACCTTCGCCTCGAACAAGTGGGGCTGGATCGCCGACGAGGACCCCGGTCTGGTCGTGCTGCGCACCTCCGTCGGCCGCCACGGCGAGACGGAGGTCCTCCGCCGCGACGACGCCGACCTCGTGGAGGTCTCCCGGCACGACCTGAAGGCGGCCACCGGCCTGGACGCCACCCCGGTCGCCACCCGCGTCACCCGATGGGACGACGGCCTGCCCCAGTACCCCGTCGGCCACCACGCGCGCGTGGCCCGCGTCCGCGAGCACCTCGCGGGCCTCACGGGGCTGGCCGTGTGCGGCGCGGCCTACGACGGCGTCGGCATCCCCGCGTGCATCGCGAGCGCGTACGCCGCCGCCGACCAGATCCACGGTGACCTGCGCGCCGCGCAGCAGCTCACCGCCGACCCGGTGCAAAGCCTCCACGGAGGAGCAGGAGAATAAGGGACATGAGCGACGCCACCACCCCCGCCCCCGACCGGATCCCGAACAAGGGCAAGCTGGCCAAGGACCTCAACGAGGTCATCCGCTACACCCTGTGGTCCGTCTTCCGACTGAAGGACGTGCTGCCCGAGGACCGCGCCGGGTACGCCGAGGAGGTCCAGGAGCTGTTCGACCAGCTCGCCGCCAAGGACGTCACGATCCGCGGCACCTACGACGTGTCGGGCCTGCGGGCCGACGCCGATCTGATGATCTGGTGGCACGCCGAGACCGCCGACCAGCTGCAGGAGGCGTACAACCTCTTCCGCCGCACCCGGCTGGGCCGCGCCCTCGCCCCGGTCTGGTCGAACATGGCGCTGCACCGCCCCGCCGAGTTCAACCGCGCGCACATCCCGGCGTTCCTCGCCGACGAGACGCCCCGCGACTACGTGAGCGTCTACCCCTTCGTGCGCTCCTACGACTGGTACCTGCTGCCCGACGAGGACCGCCGCCGCATGCTCGCCGACCACGGCAAGATGGCCCGCGGCTACCCGGACGTGCGCGCCAACACGGTCGCCTCCTTCTCCCTCGGCGACTACGAGTGGATCCTCGCCTTCGAGGCCGACGAACTGCACCGCATCGTCGACCTCATGCGCCACCTGCGCGCCTCCGAGGCCCGGATGCACGTCCGCGAGGAGGTCCCGTTCTTCACGGGCCGCCGCAAGGACGTCGCGGAACTGGTCGCGGGCCTGGCCTGATCCGTCCGTCCGCCCGGCCGCCCGACCGTCCCCGGTCAGGCGGCCGGCCGGTCGGCGGGCGCCTTCCGGACCGGCCCGCCCGTCGGCCTCGGTTCCGGCTCCGGGCGCGGTGCGCAGGACGCGTGCCGCCCCGGCACCCGCCCCTCGAGCAGATACGCCTCCAGGTGCCCGTTCACGCAGGCGTTCGGCCCGCCCGCGATGCCGTGGGTGCCGGCGTCCCGCTCGGTCACCAGCGCCGACCCCGCCAGTCGGCGGCGCAGCTCCAGGGCGCCGTCGTACGGAGTGGCGGCGTCCCGCTCGGCCGCCAGGATCAGCGTCGGCGGCAGCTCGCCGTGCCCGGCGCGCACGTCCAGCGGCTGCTGCCGGGGCGCCCGCCAGTAGGCGCAGGGCAGATTGGTCCACACATTGGCCCAGGTCTCGAAGGGCGCCCGGCGCGCGAGCCGGGTGTTGTCCCGGTCCCACACCGCCCAGTCCGTCGGCCAGGGCGCGTCGTTGCACTCCACGGCGAGGTAGACGGCCCGCGCGTTCTCCTTCTCCGCCGCCGCCTCCGGATACGCCCGGGCCTGCTCGACCAGCGGCCCGGGGTCGCCCTTCAGATACGCCGACAGGGCGTGCGCGCGGTGCGGCCAGTGGTCGTCGTAGTACCCGGCCTGCAGGAACGCCTCCTGCAACTGCTCCGGCCCGACCTCCCCGCCGGCCGGTTCCTCCGCCAGCCGCTTCCTCGCCCGTTCGTAGCTGCGCCGCACCTCGCCCGGCGTGCCGCCCAGCCCGTACACGTCGTCGTGCCGGGCGGCCCACGCCCGGAAGTCCGCCCAGCGGTCCTCGAACGCGGCCGACTGGTCGAGGTTGTTGCGGTACCAGATCCGCTCCGGGTCCGGGTTCACCGCCGAGTCGAACACCATCCGCCGCACGTGGGAGGGGAACATCGTGGCGTACAGCGCCCCGAGGTACGTGCCGTAGGACGCGCCCAGGTACGTCAGCCGGTTCTCGCCGAGCGCGGCGCGCAGGACGTCCAGGTCGCGCGCGTTGTTGAGCGAGGTGTAGTGCCGCAGCGCGTCCCCGGCCCGCTCGGCGCAGCCGCGCGCGTACGCCCGGGCCTGCGCGACGCGCTTCCGTTTGTACGCCTCCGAGGGGTGGACCGGTGCCTCCGTCGGCCCCTTGGCGAACTCCTTCGGGTCCGTGCAGGACAGCGGCGCGGAACGGCCCACCCCGCGCGGGGCGTAGCCGACGAGGTCGTAGGCCGCGGCGATGCGCTTCCACTCGGGGAGCGCGCCCAGGAGCGGGAAGGGCACGCCGCTCGCGCCGGGCCCGCCCGGGTTGTAGACCAGGGCGCCCTGCCGGGGCACCTTGCGCCTGCCGCCGGCGGGGTCCTCGCCCGTGGCCCGGACCCGGCTGACGGTGAGTTCGATCCGCTTGCCGTCCGGCCGGGCGTAGTCGAGCGGAACGGTGACCGTGCCGCACCGGACGGTGCCCGGCAGGCCCTCCGCGGCGGGGCACGCGCCGAACTCGATGCCCTCGCGCGCGGCGCGCGCGACGGCCACCGCGGTGCCGCGCAGCTCGGCCGCGGAGGGGGCGGCCGGGGTGGCGCGGGGAGCGCCGCCGGCCGGCGCGGCGGCCAGGGTGGTGAGCAGCAGGGACCCGGCGGCCACGTGGACGGCGGCGGTTCTCATCACATATCCCTTCGGTGCACGACGGCGACAAAAGGGATGTTTCGGTTGGCGGTTGGGTAAGGCAAGCACCGTGCGCGGGTGTCGCCGTCAGTACTCCTGTTCGCCCCCGGCGCGGCGGCCGTGCCCCCCGTGGGCGAAGGCGGCACGCAGGTCCGGTTCACCGACGGCGCGGATGCCGCGCACGGCGACGGAGGTGAGGTACGTGCGGTCGTCACCGGTGCCGCCGGCCCCGCGGTGCAGGGCCCCCAGCAGCCGCTGGCCGGCGGGGGAGGCCCAGCGCGAGTACGGGTGGACCTCGAACCGGGCCGTCGCCAGGCAGCCCAGGGTGAGGACGAGCGGCAGGGCGAACCACAGGGCGACCATGTGGCGCGGCGTCTCCGAAGGGGTCGGCAGCAGCAGGGCGGCGGCGCCCAGGGCGGCCACGGCCGGCGCGGCGAGCCGCACCTGGCGGACCGCGTCGGCGATCGTCGTCCCGGTGTGGCCCTCGGGCACGGCCAGCCCCGCCCGGACCAGCCGGTCGGCGAGGCCGCGCACCGGGTCGGCGGTCGCCGCGGCGGCCCGTACGGGCGCCAGGGGGGACTGACCCTCCGGCCCGATCGCCCCTATCACGGACCGCTCCATGTCGTCCCGGCCGTGCGGGTCGACCACGGTCGCCCAGCCGGTGCGCGCCAGCAGCAGACGCCGCTGGCGCGCCATGGAGACCAGGGTGAGGTCGGCGACCCGCCGGGGGCCGCCGGACAGGAACGCGGCCTCGTACAGGGTCAGGGGGACCGCCGCCGGATCGCACTCCCCGCCGTCGGCCGCGCCGGAGCGTTCGACGGCCGCCGCGCGGACGGCGGCCAGACACAGCCGGGCGCACGCCGCACCGGCGACGACCCAGGCCAGCAGCAGGAGGAGGACCCAGAACATGGACCGTTTGTAAGGGACACGGTCGCGAAAACACCATGCCCCGTTCACGATCCGGGACGGAGTGCAGTCGATATGCGGCGTTCCGCCGGGATGTCCGGACGGGGGCCGCCGCGGCTCACCGCCGCAGCAGCACCCGCCGCGTCGCCCGGGCCAGCCGCACCGCCGGCCGCCGTGACCGGGGCCTCGGCCCCGACCGCTCCAGCCACCACTCCCGCAGCTCACGCCGCGCCCACGCCTCCCCGGGCCGCCCGGCCCGCAGCAGGTGCTCGGCGAAGTCCAGCGCGTCCCGCCGGTAGCCCCCGCCCATCGGCCGCTCCTGCGCGTACGCGAGGAAGGCGGCCCGGTACTCCGCCCCGAGGATCACCGGCAGTTCGGGCGCGACCTTGGCGACGACGTCCGCCCGCTTCGCGGCGAGCGCCCGCGCCTGCACCGCCATCCGCACCCGGTCGAACCCCTCGGGCACGGGCGTCCCGGCGACCAGCGCGGACAGCAGCGCGGTCTGCGCGAGGGCGAGCCGCTGCCGGGCGGGTTCGAGGGAGCCCCGGTCCGGCCCGGGACGGGCGGCGGGAGCACCCGCGGCCCCTGCCGCCACCTCGACGCGCTCCCTCGCGCCCTTCCCCGCCGCGCCCTTCGCCGACGCCCCCTTCTCCAGCGCGTCCCGGATGGCTGCCAACTCGCCTTCCAGCTCGGCCGGTTCCGGGAAGTTCTCGTCCCGCTCCAGCAGCACGCCGGGAGGGGAGACCCGGGAGGCGAGGTCGGTGAGGACGTCGAGGACGGGCCGGGGGACGGGGTGGGCGTGACTGTCGTGCCACACGCCGTCCCGCTCGACACCGCCGGCGACATGGACGTACGCGAGGGCCTCCAGGGGCAGTTCGGCGAGCGCCTCGGCCGGGTCCTCGCCGCGGTTGACGTGGTTGGTGTGCAGATTGGCCACGTCGACGAGCAGCCGCACCCCGGTGCGGTCGGCCAGCTCGTACAGGAACTGGCCCTCGGTCATCTCCTCGCCGGGCCACGAGATCAGCGCGGCGATGTTCTCCACGGCGAGCGGCACGGGCAGCGCGTCCTGGGCGACGCGGACGTTCTCGCACAGCACGTCGAGGGCGTCGCGGGTGCGCGGCACGGGCAGCAGGTGCCCGGCCTCGAGCCGCGGCGAGGCGGTCGGCGCCCCGCCCGCCCGGACGAACGCGATGTGCTCGGTGACCAGCGGCGCCCCGAGGGCCGTGGCCCGCTCGGCGAGGGCGGCCACCGCGTCCGGGCCACCGCACCCGCGGACCGCCAACTCGCCCAGGGCGCGGGCGAACTCGGCGGCCCGGTGCACCTTCAGGGGCGTGGTGGTCCCGGTCACCCGGGTGACCGGGACGGCCCCGCGGCCCTCCGCCAGCCGTTCCAGGGGGCGTTCCGTACCGCCGCCGCCGAGCCAGCGCCCCCGCAGGAACGCCTCGGCCATGGCGGCGAGGTTCAGCTCGTCCAGCGGTGTCGTCCGGCCGCCCCTGCGCAACCGTTCCCCGGTGAGCTCCACGGTCCGCGCCAGCGGGTTCCACGACTTCTCCGCGTAGAGCACCCGGCTCATCGCCGCCCCCTCCTGCTTCCTCCAGTCCTGCGGGCCCACCCTCACACACCGCTCTCCGGCCCGGCGGCCGGGGTGGCCCCGCCGACGACGGCCCCCGGTCGACGGGGCGGCGGAAAGTCGGTGGAGGGCCCGCGGCCCGCCCTGTTACGGTCCGGTGGCCGGCCGCGGGACTCCGGTGCGACTTCCGGAACCTGCCTATGAAGCAATGATTCGCAGCTCGCGCCCCCATTCCCCGGCCGGCGTCCACACCCAGGGGGAAGAACCGCATGGATGCCTACGGGGACCTCGTCGCGGCCGAGGACGTCCTGCTCTTCGTCAACGCGGCGATCACCTCGACCGGCCAGCGCGAATTCCACGGCGACGCGGACGAGCAGCGACTCTCCCTGGACTTCCTCCACGCGTACGTGCTGGGGAACTACCGCGACCTGTACGCCGGGGTCCTCGCGCTCGACATCAACGACCACAACGCGGTCCTCGTCATCCGGCGGCTGCTGGAGACCGCCGGTGAGGCCACCGCCGAGCAGCGCCGCCGTGAAGGCCGTCTGATCGCGTGCCGTCTGGCGACGCTGCCGCCGCACCGCGTGTACGGGCTGTTCGACGCCCTGCGCCGGGCCGGGGTGAACAACCGCCGCTGCCGCGCGATCATGCGCGACTGGCTGTCCGCCCGGCCGGACCCGGCGTTCGACGCCGTGAAGTACCGCAACGGCCTCAAGCGGGCCCTGCGCCACGCGCACCTGGCCCCCGCCGACGAGGAGCTGGGGGCGTTCCTGTTCGCGCCGGCGACCCGCAAGCGCTACGCGACACCCCTCCTGGAGACGTGGCGCCGGGCGCACCACGAGCAGGCCGCCCTGTACGAGCTGCCCTACACGGTCGCCGAGGGCTTCGCCGCCCGGCACGGCATCCCCCGGGAGGTGTTCCTGGAGCGCATCGCCCCGCGGATGACCCGCCTGGAGACCCTGCGGCTGCAGGACTCCGCGCACCGGCACGGGGCCTCGCGGGTACGGGCGGACCTGGCCGGGATGCCGCTGACCCGGCTGGCGGCCTACGTGCTCTCGCTGCCGGTCGAGGACCGCCTGCGCCGGCGCGCCGAGCTGACCCGTGCCCTGGAGTCGGCCGCCGGCCGGGTGGCCGGCCCCCACCGGGGGAGCTGGGGCGAGGTCACCGCCGTCCTGGACGACAGCTTCTCCGCCTCCGGCTCGGCGCACAAGCGCCGCCGGCCGCTGGCCGTGGCCCTGGCCTGCCACTACCTGCTCGCGGCCCTCGCCGGCCGCTACACCGGGCTGTGGACGTCCGGGCGGACCGACGCGCTGCTCGCCCGCCCGTACGGGCCGACGCCGCTGGGCCGGCGGATCCTCGACGCGCTGGACACCGCCCCGTCCCGACTGGTGATCGTCTCCGACGGCTGGGACAACGCGCCCCCCGGCCTGGCCGCCGAGGTGCTGCGGATCTGGCGGACCCGGCTCGACCCCGGGCGCCGCACCGGCGTCGTGCACGTCAACCCCGTCTACGACGCGGCCGGTTTCGACGTGCGCCGGCTGTCCCCGACGGTGCCCGCCGTGGGCATCCGCGACGCCGAGGACCTTCCCGCGCTGGTGGAACTGGCCCAGTTCGCGGAGGGCCGGACCGGCCTGGCCGAACTGACCGCCTATCTGGACGCCCGCGCGGCCCGGATGCTGAGCGACCACGACCGGGAGCGTGCGCGATGACCCCACCGGACCCGACCCGACCGGACCCGGCCCGGCTGGACCTGACCGGGTTGGAGGTCCGCCCCTCCCAGGTCTGGGGAGCCGTCCGTCTGGTGCCGCTCGTGCGCGACGAACCCGTCGAGGACCTCCGTCTGCACGCGCGGCTGTACGACGACGCGACGATTCCGGTCGAGGTCCGCCCGCGCCACGCCTACGTCTCCTACGTCCCGCACGGATTCGTCGCCACCTGGACCGGCGACGGCACGCCGGCAGCCGCCTACGGCACCCAGATGCCCACCGACGGCGACTCGGCCCCCCTCGCCACGACGGGCCTGCGTTTCCACCGCAGAACGGCCCGCCGCGAGGCCAAGCGCCGGTTGCGGTTCCTCCCCCTGCACCTGGCGCTGGAGGGCTATCTGGCACTGCACTTCGGCGGCCCCTCGATCGCCTGGGAGGAGTGGTCGCAGCGCGCGATCCGCCGAGGGCTCTCCCCGCGCACGGAGGAGGCGTACCTGGGCACCGAGGTGCGCGGGCTCGCCGACGCGCTGCGGGTCTTCGAGATCCACCCCGGTCAGTGCGGCGTGCTGCTCTACGTCGCCGACGCGCTCGCCGCCGCGTTCGCGGTCCCGCACCCCGACGACTACCGCGCCCTCCACCCGACCCTCCTGCAGGACCTGTTCGGCGAGCTGATCCACCACTACGCCACGCTGATGCCGCCGGTGCCGGACTTCCGGGCCCGCGTCGACGACGCGCGGATCCGCTCCCTGGCCGAGCTGCGCACGGCGGTCGCCGACCAGGAGGACGCCTGGGCGCGTTTCCACGACACGACCATGGCCGGCGGCCTGCTGGACCACGCGTACACCTGGCGGACGGTCCACCGGGCGGGACGCTTCACCCTCTCCCGTTTCCTGCCGGTGTTCCGCCCCAAGGAGGAGAACCACATCGGCGAGGCCATCACCGACGAGGGGGGCAGGATCGTCTACCTCAAGACGTTCCGGCTGTCGGAGAGCCAGGTCCGCCGCGGTCACCTCCTCGACCGGCTCGCCGCCCACGACTGGCACCTGGCGGACACCGCGGCCGGCCTCGGCGTCACCGAGGCCCAGTTGGGCCTGCGGCTGGAGTCCGCCGGCTTCGGTCACCTGCTCCGCCAGGACGTCCTGGACGGATACCGAAGTCGGTGACGCCCGGCGGGATGCGCGCCACGGCATCGCGGGACCGCGGCGACGAGGCGTACACGGTCGGCCTGTGCAACCAGGTTCTCGGCGAACAGGCCCTGATCCAGCACAGGTTCGACTGGTTGTCGGGGGCGCCCGAGCGCGACCTGAACACCAACTGAAGCCTCAGGAAACCCAGTTGTAGCACTCCCGCGCGCTTGGCAGACTCGCCCCGCTGATGAACGGTTCATGTCAGCACAAGGAAAGTCCATCTCCGCAGGGGGTACGTCCGTGAAACTCACCGCTCCCAGACGCGTCCTCGGCCGCGCCGCCGTCGTCCTCGCACTGGCCCTGGGCCTCGCCACCGGCTCCACCGGACTGCTGCCCGGGACCGAGGCGCACGCGCAGCCGGTCGCCGAGGGCTCCTTCGGCTTCAGCGGCGACGAGGACGACTGGGTCAGTGGCGGCCGGTCCTACGCCTACTCGACCTCGTCCCGGGACCGCCTGAACGTTTCGGCCAACACCGGGAACGACGTCGTCTCCCTCTCCGTGGACGGAGCCAACGGCGACTGGTGGTACCTCGACCTCGCCGCACCCTCCGGCACGGCTCTCGCGCCGGGCACGTACACCGGAGCCACCCGCTACCCCTTCAACGAGCCGACCGAACCCGGCCTCTCCCTCAGCGGCAACGGCCGCGGTTGCAACACCCTCACCGGTGAATTCACCATCACCGCGGTGGAGTTCGGCCCGCAGGGATACGTGAGGAAGCTCGACGCCACCTTCGTGCAGCACTGTGAGGGAGGCTCCTCCGCCGCCCGCGGTGAGGTGCACATCGACAACCCGCCCCCGCCGGCCGAGCTCGACCTCGGCCTCGCCGTCGCGCTGAAGGGCACCGCGAGCACCCTCAACGGCAAGGCCACCCTGCACGGCACGGTGAGCTGCAACAAGCCCGTCCGGGTGGACGTGTCCGGTGACATCACCCAGGTGAAGAGGCGGGACCTCATCCGCGGCTCGTACTCCACGTCGGTGTCCTGTGCTCCGGGCGCACCGGTCGACTGGACCGCGACGGCCACGCCCACCGGATCCGTACCGTTCCAGCAGGGCGACGTGGAGGTCGAGGCGCGTGCGACGGCCACGGACCCGGACTACGACCAGCCGGTGACGGTCACGGAGACCACGGCGGTCCGGCTGACCCGCGGCTGACCGGCGCTCGCGCACTCCGCGTCCGGGCCCCCGCCTTTCGTGGCGGGGGCCCGGACGCGTCAGCCGCCCCTCGCCCTTCCGCCTCCCGTTCCTCCCGGCGTCCGGCACCGGCGCCGGCACCGGCACCGGCCCGGCAGGGTGACGAGGAGGGAGCCCGCGGTCCCGGCGGGGCGGGCGCGGCCCCCGTGCGGCGGGCACACAACGGCGGAGGCCCGGCACCCCGTCAGGGGTGCCGGGCCTCCGGCTACGAGCGTGTCGCTCAGTGGGCGTGGCCGTGGCCGTGGCCCGCGGCGGCCGGCTCTTCCTCTTCCTTCTTCTCGACGACCAGGGTCTCGGTCGTCAGCAGGAGGGAGGCGATGGAGGCGGCGTTCTCCAGGGCGGAGCGGGTCACCTTGACCGGGTCGATGACGCCGGCCTTGACCAGGTCGCCGTACTCGCCGGTGGCGGCGTTGTAGCCGCTGCCCTTCTCGAGCTCCTTGACCTTGGAGACGATGACGTAGCCCTCGACGCCCGCGTTCTCCGCGATCCAGCGCAGCGGCTCGACGACGGCGTTGCGGACGACCGCGACACCGGTGGCCTCGTCGCCGGACTTGTCGAGGTTGCCCTCGAGGACCTTGGAGGCGTGGACCAGCGAGGAGCCACCACCGGAGACGATGCCCTCCTCGACCGCGGCGCGGGTCGCGGAGATGGCGTCCTCCAGACGGTGCTTCTTCTCCTTCAGCTCCACCTCGGTGGCGGCGCCGACCTTGATCACGCACACGCCGCCGGCCAGCTTCGCGAGGCGCTCCTGGAGCTTCTCGCGGTCCCAGTCGGAGTCGGTGGTCTCGATCTCGGCCTTGATCTGGCCGACGCGACCCTCGACGTCCTCCTTCTTGCCGGCACCGTCGACGATCGTGGTGTCGTCCTTGGTGACGGTGACGCGGCGGGCGGAGCCGAGCACGTCCAGGCCGACCTGGTCGAGCTTGAGGCCGACCTCCTCGGAGACGACCGTGGCGCCGGTGAGGACGGCCATGTCCTGCAGCATCGCCTTGCGGCGGTCGCCGAAGCCGGGGGCCTTGACGGCGACGGCGTTGAAGGTGCCGCGGATCTTGTTGACGACCAGGGTCGACAGGGCCTCGCCCTCGACGTCCTCGGCGATGATCAGCAGCGGCTTGGAGGAGTTGGCCTGGATGACCTTCTCCAGCAGCGGCAGCAGGTCCGCGATGGCGGAGACCTTGCCCTGCGTGATGAGGATGTAGGGGTCGTCGAGGACGGCCTCCATGCGCTCCTGGTCCGTCACGAAGTACGGCGACAGGTAGCCCTTGTCGAAGGCCATGCCCTCGGTGAAGTCCAGCTCCAGACCGAAGGTGTTGGACTCCTCGACGGTGATGACACCGTCCTTGCCGACCTTGTCCATCGCCTCGGCGATGAGCTCGCCGACCTGCTGGTCCTGGGCGGACAGCGCGGCGACGGCGGCGATGTCGGACTTCTCGTCGATCGGGCGGGCCGAGGCGAGCAGGTCCTCGGAGACCGCGGCGACGGCGGCGTCGATGCCCTTCTTCAGGGCGGCCGGGGAGGCACCGGCGGCGACGTTCTTCAGGCCCTCGCGGACCAGCGCCTGGGCCAGCACGGTGGCGGTGGTGGTGCCGTCACCCGCGATGTCGTTGGTCTTGGTCGCCACCTCCTTCACCAGCTGGGCGCCGAGGTTCTCGTACGGGTCCTCGATCTCGACCTCGCGGGCGATCGTGACACCGTCGTTGGTGATGGTGGGGGCGCCGAACTTCTTGTCGATGACGACGTTGCGGCCCTTCGGGCCGATCGTCACCTTGACCGTGTCGGCAAGCTTGTTGACGCCGCGCTCGAGGGCGCGACGGGCGTCCTCGTCGAACTTCAGGATCTTCGCCATGGCAGCGGGAGCCCTCTCGGAAATCTGGGTGACATCACTGCGCCCCGGGCGCCCGGCTCCTTATCGGATGCGGGGGCCAGGGGCGCAGTTCGAGCAAAAGTGCTTCGAGGTGACTTACTTCTCGATGATCGCGAGGACGTCGCGGGCCGAGAGGACGAGGTACTCCTCGCCGTTGTACTTCACCTCGGTGCCGCCGTACTTGCTGTACAGCACGACATCGCCGACCTTCACGTCGAGCTCGACGCGCTTGCCGTCCTCGATGCGGCCCGGGCCGATGGCCAGGACAACGCCCTCCTGGGGCTTCTCCTTGGCGGTGTCCGGAATGACCAGGCCCGAAGCCGTGGTCTGCTCGGCGTCGAGCGGCTGGACCACGATGCGGTCCTCGAGCGGCTTGATGGCAACCTTGGAGCTGGCGGTCGTCACGATCCGACCTCCCCCTTCGGAGATCTCACGGGGTTAACTGTCTGAGGTGGCGACCAGGTCGATCCGTCGTCGCGGGTGCCGGACCTGCCCGTCGCGTAGTTGGCACTCTCCAGGGGGGAGTGCCAGACCCGAGACTATGACCGCGATTAGCACTCGGTCAAGCGGAGTGCCAATTGCCCGCGGCGCGTCGGCGGTACGGGGGTGACGTTCGCACGGGTGTGTGCGGCCTGCCGGCGCTGCGGCGACCACCCCCGGGGCCGCCGCCCCCGGGTCCCGCTTCGACCCGAACGGCCCCGTCCTCAAACGGCGGACGGGCCGGTTCGCCGGATGTGGTCCTCCAGCCTCCCCACCCGCAGCCCCCGCTCCTCCAGCTCGCGCAGCAGCCGTGCGGTCCGGTCCGCCAGGGACAGGGACGGGGTGTCGACCGACGGCACGGAGACGATGTCGCCGCGGGTCAGGCGGTGCGCGCCGCGGGTGTACGCGAGGTCGCCGTCGCCGTCCAGCGTCACCCGCCAGAGCACGACCGCCGCGATGCCGCAGTCGGCGGCGGCACGCAGGGTCGTGGCGTCGTACGTGCCGTAGGGCGGGCGGAAGAGGTGCGGGCGGACGCCGAAGCGGGACTCGAGCTTGCGCTGCTGACCGCAGATCTCGGCGCGCTGGCCGGCGTAGGGCAGGCCGCGCAGGGCGGGGTGGTCGAGGGTGTGGTTCTGCAGGCTCGCGCCGACCGCGCGCAGGCGGGCGAAGTGGGCGTACCCGGGGCCCACCACGCTGTCCGTGAGGAACATGCTGACGGGGAGGCGGCGTTCGCGCACCAGCTCGACGAAGCGGGGGTCGCGTTCGGCGCCGTCGTCGTAGGTGAGGAAGACGACCTCGTCGTCGGTCGGGACGTGGTCGACGACGGGCGGTCCGCCGCCGCCCGGTGCGGGACCGTCGCCGGGCGACTGGTTCGCGCCGTCCTGCGCGCTCCTCTCCCCGGCCCGGTGCACGGACGTCCCGTCCCCCTGCCCCGCCGACGGACCGCACCCGGCGGGCGCGGCCAGCAGGGCGGCGGCCGTGAGGAGGGCGGCCGGTGCCCCCCGGCGCCTCACAGGTAGTCCTCCAGCCGCCCCACCGCGTACCCCTCGGCCGTGACCTTGTCCAGGAAGCGGCGGATCATGTCCGGCATCGTGCCCTTCCACTCCCGGCGGCCCCGGAAGTGGCTGAGGACGATGTCGCCGGGGCGCAGGGCGCGGTCCCACTCGCGGTACTCCCAGCGGTCGGCGAAGACCTCCTCGTTCCAGAGGGGGACGTGGGTGATGCCGCAGGCCTTCGCGGCGTGCAGGGTGGCCTTGTCGTAGGTGCCGAAGGGCGGGCGGAAGAGGACCGGGCGCTCGCCGTAGCGCTCCTCGATGACGTCCTGCATGCCGCAGATCTCGCGCTTCTGGCGGGCGTAGGGCAGGCCGCGCAGGGCGGGGTGGCGCAGGGTGTGGTTGTGCAGGGCGACGCCCCGGTCCTGCATCCTCCCGAAGTAGCCGTAGTCCTCCCTGACGAGGTAGTCGCTGAGGAAGGCGCTGTACGGGATCCTCAGCTCGCTCATCATCCGCAGGAACTCGGGGTCCTTCTCGGCGCCGTCGTCGATGGTGAGGAAGACGACCTTCTCCTCGGTGGGAACGGTGGTGAAGACCGGGGGGAGGCCCAGCCGGCGGTGGCCGTCGACCTCGAAGCCCGCGCGGGTGGTGATCCGCGGCTTCTCCTTCGGAGCCGGAGGGGCGGTCAGGGGCACCTTCCTCAGTCCCCAGCGCTTCGCGGTGGCGACCCTCGCGGCGTGCGCCGCGCGCAGCTTCGCGGCGTAGGAGTCGAGGGCGCGGGCCGGGGGCGCCTCGAGGCGCTGCCGGCCGCCCGCCGGCGGGACCCCGGTGCCGTCCCCGTCCCGCCCGCAGCCCGAGGCGAGGACGGCGAGCGCAAGCACGGCGAGGCCGATCCGCGCACCGCCCGACGACCGGCAACCGGACCCCTTTTTGTCATTTTGTCCTACTACTCGCATGGAGCCGGATCCTCGCAGTCCACCCAACGGGATCCGGCCCGACACCGCGGCCGGAGGCGCACGGTCCACCGACTGGCTCACAATGAGCCGGTGAACGACCTCGCCCCGCTCCTCACCCCCGAAGGCCGCGCCCTCCTCGACGAGGTGCGCGACACCGATCCCGCGCACGAACTCGCCGTCGCCACCCGGCTGCGCCGCGAGCACCCCGCCGAGCTGGTGTCGGCGGCGCTCGGCCAGGCGCGGCTGCGGCAGCGGGCGGTGGCGAAGTTCGGGGCCGAGGACGCCCGGCGGATGTTCTTCACGCCGAACGGGGTGGAGCAGTCGACCCGGGCGGGCGTGGCCGCGTACCGGGCGCGGCGGTTCGGGGAACGGGGCGTGACGTCCGTGGCCGACCTGTGCTGCGGGATCGGCGGGGACGCGATCGCCCTGGCCCGCGCCGGGATCCGGGTACTGGCGGTGGACCGGGATCCGCTCACCGCGGCGGTGGCCCGGGCCAACGCCGACGCGCTGGGGCTCGCGGACCTGATCGAGGTGCGGGAGGCGGACGTGACGGAGGTGGACACGGCCGCCTACGACGCCGTCTTCGTCGACCCGGCCCGGCGCGGCGGCCGGGGCCGCGTCTTCGACCCCGAGGCGTACTCGCCCCCGCTGTCCTGGGCGGTCGGGGCGGCCCGCGCGGCCTCCCGCGCCGCCGCGCTCAAGGTCGCGCCCGGCATCCCGCACGAGGCCGTGCCCGAGGACGCGGAGGCCGAGTGGATCTCGGACGGCGGGGACGTGAAGGAGGCGGTGCTGTGGTTCGGCACCGGGGAGGCGACCGGTCCGGGAGCGGTCCGGGCGACCCTGCTGCCCGGCCCCCGCACCCTGCTCTCCCGCGGCCTGCCCGACCCCGCGGTCCGGCCGCCCGGCCGGTACCTGTACGAGCCCGACGGCGCCGTCATCCGCGCGCACCTCGTCGCCGAGGTCGCACAGGACCTCGGCGGCGGGCTGATCGACGCGACCATCGCGTACGTCACCGCGGACGAGCACCGTCCGACGCCGTACGCCACCGCCTACGAGATCACCGACCACCTCCCCTTCAACGTCAAGAAGCTGAAGGCGCTGCTGCGGGAGCGGCGGGTCGGCACCCTGACCGTCAAGAAGCGCGGCTCGGCGGTGGAACCGGAGGAGCTGCGGCGCAAGGTCCTGCCCAAGCCGTACGGCACCGGGTCGGTCACGGTGTTCCTGACCCGCGTCGCCGGCGCCCCGACGATGCTGCTCGGGCATCCGCTGCGGTGAGGCCCGCGGAGGCGGAGCGGCGGCGCGCAACCCGCCGGGCGGGCTCTCACGTCCCCGCCGGCGCTCCCGTGCTGCTGCGCACCACCAGGCTCGTCGCCAGCTCCACCCGGGTCGCCGCCACCGGGTCCTCGCCCCGGCCGAGGTCGAGGACCAGCTTGGCCGCCGCCTCCGCCATCTCCGTCAGCGGCTGCCGCACGGTCGTCAGCGGCGGCCCCACCCAGCGGGCCACCGGCAGGTCGTCGAACCCCACCACGCTCAGGTCCTCGGGGATCCGCAGCCCCAGCTCGCGCGCGGCCTCGTACAGCCCGAGGGCCTGGAGGTCGTTGCCGGCGAAGACGGCGGTGGGCCGGTCCTCCCGGCGCAGCAGGGCGAGACCCTGCCGGTAGCCGGCCTCGTGGTGGAAGTCGCCCGTCATGATCAGACCGGGGTCCACCGGGAGTCCGGCGGTCTCCAGGGCGGCGCGGTAGCCGTCGATGCGGGCGCGGCTGCACATCATCCGCGAGGGCCCGCTGATCGCCCCGATCCTGGTGTGGCCCAGATCGATCAGGTGCCGGGTGGCCGCGAGCCCGCCCTGCCAGTTGGTCGCGCCGATGGAGGGCACGTCGGTGCCCGGGTCCCCGGCCGGGTCCATCACCACGAACGGGATGGAGCGGCTGGTCAGCAGCGCCCGCCCGGACTCGTCGAGGCCGGACAGGACGAGGATGACGCCGTGCGGGCGGCGCGCGGCGACCTGATCGGCCCAGGTGCGCCCCGGCGTGAGCCGCCCCGCGCTCTCGGAGAGCACGACGCTGAGGCCCGCGTCCCGGGCCACGTTCTCCACACCCCGGATGACCTCCATCGCCCAGGCGCTCTCCAGCTCGTGGAAGACCAGGTCGATCAGGGGCGAGCGGGACGCCTCGGCGCGGCGGCGCCGGTAGCCGTGGGAGCGCAGCAGTTCCTCCACCCGGCTGCGGGTGGCGGGGGCGACGTCGGCACGCCCGTTCAGCACCTTCGAAACAGTCGGCGCGGAGACGCCGGCCTCGCGGGCGATTTCGGCGAGGGTGGCGGTCTGCGTGCCGCGCCCTCGCGTCCTGGTTTCAGCGGGCTGCGGGGAAGTCATGGCGGCGATCGTATCTCTGCGAACCCCCTCGACGAAGAGTTCCGGGCGCCATGAATTCCCGGAACATTCGGCGAGTACGTCGAAACATGCGGCCGATCGGCCCGTGCGGCCGGTACGGAACGACGGGCGGCGCCGTCCCTTCCGGCCCGCCCGCTCCGGTGCGGCGCCCCGGCGGGGGATCAGGCCCTCCTCGGCCACCGGAACCGCCTTCTCCCGCTCCCGATCCGGCAGGCGGTCCGCATACCGTCGCCGGCGCGGAAGGCGGTCGAACGGGACCGCGGGCGCGCCTCCTCCGCCCCGGCGGGACACCACTCGACCCCGCCCGCGGCACGACCGCCGCGGCGGAGGTGGACGTCCGCCGCCCGGACGGTGGACGCCCGCGTCCTCCCCTCCGGGCCCGCGCGGCAGGACGACCAGACCCGCCCCGCGGTGGGCCTTACGGGGCCTTGTTCCGCACGGGGCCTTGTTCCGCCGCCACCGACTCGAACCGCCACCGGTGCACCGCCCGGGTGACCAGCTCCCCGGCCGGCTCCGGCAGTTCGGGGAGCTCCGCGTCGTACGGGGCGTCCCACCAGGTGATGACCAGGACCCGGTCCCGCGGGGCGCGGAAGGTCTCCCGGCGCAGCGGCTCACCGGCGAGTTCCTGCGCCCGCGCCCAGGCCAGCAGCTCCTCGCCCCGGCCCTCCGCGGCCCGGGCCTCCCACATCAGCGCGACCGTCACGGGTACAGGTTCTCCCCGCTCACCTCGTGCACGTGGTCGTGCGCGTGGGCCTCGCCCGGCACGTGCGGGTCCGTCACCGGCAGCGAGGAGTCCGCCGACAGGTCCCAGTCGGAGGCCGGGCGGTTCCGGGCGACCATCTCCGCGCCCAGCGCCGCCACCATCGCGCCGTTGTCCGTGCACAGCTTGGGCCGCGGCACGCGCAGCCGGATGCCGGCCGCCTCGCAGCGCTCCTGGGCGAGGAACCGCAGCCGGGAGTTGGCGGCCACACCGCCGCCGATCATCAGGTGGTCGACGCCCTCGTCCCGGCAGGCGCGCACGGCCTTGCGGGTGAGCACGTCGACGACCGCCTCCTGGAAGGAGGCCGCCACGTCGCGCACCGGCACCTCCTCCCCCGCCGCCCGCTTCGCCTCGATCCAGCGGGCCACGGCCGTCTTCAGCCCGGAGAAGGAGAAGTCGTACGCCGGGTCGCGCGGACCGGTCAGACCGCGCGGGAACGCGATCGCGGCCGGGTCGCCCTCCTTCGCGTACCGGTCGATGACCGGGCCGCCGGGGAAGCCGAGGTTCAGCACGCGGGCGATCTTGTCGAAGGCCTCGCCGGCCGCGTCGTCGATGGTGGCGCCCATCGGGCGGACGTCGGAGGTGATGTCCGAGGACAGCAGCAGCGAGGAGTGCCCGCCGGACACCAGCAGCGCCATCGTCGGCTCCGGGAGCGCCCCGTGCTCCAGCTGGTCGACGCAGATGTGCGAGGCGAGGTGGTTGACGCCGTACAGGGGCTTGCCGAGGGCGTAGGCGTACGCCTTGGCCGCCGAGACGCCGACCAGCAGCGCGCCGGCGAGGCCGGGACCGGCGGTGACGGCGATGCCGTCCAGGTCGCGCGCGCTCACCCCCGCCTCCTTCAGCGCGCGGTCGATCGTCGGCACCATCGCCTCCAGGTGCGCCCGGGAGGCGACCTCCGGGACGACGCCGCCGAAGCGGGCGTGCTCGTCGACGCTGGAGGCGACGGCGTCCGCCAGCAGGGTGGTGCCGCGGACGATGCCGACGCCGGTCTCGTCGCAGGAGGTCTCGATCCCCAGCACCAGGGGTTCGTCAGCCATGGGTCTCGGTTCCTTGTACGCCGTTCACGGGATTCGGGGGGTTCACGGGGTCGTGGGGGCGGACGGGTCGGTCAGCCGCATCACCAGGGCGTCCACGTTCCCCGGCTGGTAGTAGCCGCGCCTGACCCCGATGGTCTCGAAGCCGAAGCGCTCGTAGAGCTTCTGGGCGCGGACGTTGTCGATCCGGCACTCCAGCAGGACCTCGCCGCACTCGAAGGAGGTCGCCGCCCGCAGCAGGTCGGTCAGCAGCCGCGAGCCGAGGCCGGTGCCCCAGTGGTCGCGGGCGACGGCGATGGTCTGGACGTCGGCCACCGGGGCGTCGGAGCCGCCGTCGGAACCGCCGTCGGACGCCGTCCCGGAGACGGCGAGGCCCGCGTACCCGACGATCCGGTCGTCCTCCCGGGCGACGACGTAGTGCCGGGTCGCCCCGGGCCCGCGCGCATGGGCCAGCTCGGACCAGAACATCCCGCGCGACCAGGCGTCGTCGGGGAACAGCTCCCGTTCCAGTGCCAGCACGGCTTCGATGTCCCACCAGCGCATCTCGCGCAGCACGACGGTCTCGGGTCCGGTCACTTGGGGGTGACCACCTTGTAGTTCTTGGGGACCTGGGCATCGGGCCGGCGCAGGTACAGCGGCCGGGGCGCGGGCAGTTCCTCGCCCGCCGCGAGCCTCTCGGCGGCCAGCCGGGCCAGGGCGGCGGCCGACACGTGCTCGGGCTCGTGCGCCCGGGGGAAGGTGCCGGGGTACAGCAGCGCGCCCGCGCCGACCGCGGGCAGGCCCTCGACCTGCGCCGCGATGTCGGCGGGCCGGTCGACGGCCGGGTCGGTGAGGCGGGTGCGGGAGTCGGCGTAGCGCGCCCAGTAGACCTCCTTGCGGCGGGCGTCGGTCGCCACGACGAAGGGGTCCTCCAGGTCGGCCGCGTAGGCCAGACCGTCCAGCGTGCACACCCCGTGCACGGGGACGCCGAGCGCGAGCCCGAAGGTGTCCGCGGTCATCAGGCCGACGCGCAGCCCGGTGTACGGGCCCGGACCGGTGCCGACGACGACCCCGGTGACGGCGTCCAGCTTCAGACCGGCCTCGGCGAGCACCCGGTCGATCGCCGGGAGCAGCAGCTCGCCGTGGCGGCGGGCGTCCACCTGGCTCGACGAGGCGATGACGTCGCGGCCGTCGTGCAGCGCGACGGTGACGGCGGGGGTGGCGGTATCCAGAGCGAGCAAGAGCACGCAAACAGCCTACGGCTCCCGCGCCCCGGCCACGGCCGTGACGGCCGACCGGTCGCTTGCTGCTACGGTCGCGTCCACATGCGCACAGGACGGGACAGATCAGGACAGAGGTGGCGACGGTGACAGGCACCAGCTCGGCGATCGTGGCGGGGCTGACCGCGGCGGCCCTCGCGACGGTCGGCTTCCTCGGCCACCGGGCGGCGGCGAACGTCCCGGCCGAGCTGCGCCGCCCGAGCGCCGGCGACGCGCCGGCCGTCCTCAAGGCGCCGCGGGACGAGAACCACCCCACGGCCCTGCCCGGCCGGTCCGGCGAGGGCACCCGGGTCGTGTACTCCCTCGACGACGACCGGGTGTGGCTGGTCGGGAGCGACGGCGGGGTCAGGCGCACGTTCCGGGTCAGCCCCGGCACGGTGGATCCCGCGCCGGGCTCCTACCGGGTCACGTCCCGCTCCCAGCGCGTCACCGGGTCGGACGGCGTTCCGGTCGAGCACGTCGTCCGCTTCGCCGCCGTCGACGGCACGACGATCGGCTTCAGCGCGGCGGTCGACGGCTCGCCCCCGCTCCTCGACCCGAAGAAGCGGACGGGCGGCGTCCGCGAGAGCCGTGCCGACGGCGCGGCGATGTGGGGCTTCGCGACGATTGGCCGCAAGGTCGTCGTCATCCCGTGACCGCCGGGGTCGGCCCGGGCGGCCCGGCCGGCTACGCGGCCTCGCGGTGGTCGCGGTGGTCGCGGCCGTCCGCCGGCTCGGCGTACCGGGCGATGCGCAGACCGTCGTGGAGGATCACCACGCGCGCGCCGTCGACCGCCCCGGCGTACAGCAGTTGGGGCGGACCGGCCGGCCCGCCGGAGGGGGTGCCGGGGGTCGCCGACACCTGGACGCTCCCGCCCGGCCGAGCCCAGACGGCGAGGGCGCGGCGCAGCAGGGCCGTGTCACCGGTGAGACCGCCGCGTGCGGGCCACACCGAGAAGTCGACGCGTGCGGAGGTCTTCCAGGCGGTGGGGGAGACCCGGGTCAGCTCCTCCGGGTCCAGCGCCGCCCGCGCGGCCGGGTTCCGGGCGTACGGGGGTGCGGCGGCGCCGTCGGGGCCCCGGCCGTCGCCCGCCGGGCTCAGCAGCGCCCCGCAGACGGCGAGCGCGGCCCCGGCCACCAGCACGGCGTTCAGACGACGGCGGCGGCGCAGCAGATCGGACGGCCGGGCCTGGAGCGCGCAGGGGTCGAACTCGGGGGAGTCGAGCAGGTGGTACGCGGCGGGGGCCCGGTCGGCCTCGGCCAGCGCGGCGTCCGGGTCGGCGACCCCCGCGGCCGCGAGCACCTCGCGCACGTCCCCGTCCGGGAGCCGCTCCAGACCGCGCAGCACACAGGCGGCGCGCGCCGGGCCGGAGAGCGCGGCCAGCCGCTGGTCGAGGGCGAGTCCGTCGGCGCCGCCCGGGTGCGGGAACAGCTTCAGGCCCCACACCTGGGGCAGCAGCGGCGGCAGCTGCGCCCGCTTGGGCCACGCCCCGCGCCGCAGCGGCAGGCCGGCCTCCAGCGCCGTGCGCACCACCCGCAGGCGGACCAGCGCGTACCCGGGGTCGCCGTCGCGGCCGGCCGACCGGGAGGGGGCCGCCGGGGCCGGGACGC
>NZ_MSGP01000183.1 GCF_002078235.1 Streptomyces viridosporus | reverse complement strand
TCTCCGAGACGGCGCCGACGAACGTGGTCTTGCCCACGCCGAAGCCGCCCGCCACCACGATCTTCGCGGAGGTGGTGGAGCGGGAAGGACCGCCGCTAGAGCTTGCGAAGTCCACTGAGCACCCTTTCGAGCAGTGTCACGTCTGGCTGGCCGCCGGCGTTCTCGTCGCCGCCGGGCTGATGGATGGCGACCAGTCCCGCCTCCGCCAAGTCGGCGACGAGGATCCTGGCCACGCCGAGAGGAATGGTCAGCAGGGCCGAGATCTCGGCCACCGACTTGATCTCCCGGCAGAGGTTGCAGATCCGCTGATGCTCGGGCAGCTGCCCCTGCATCTGATGCGGCTGCGCAGTGGTGTGCACCAGTGCCTCGATGGCGAGCTGGTACCGCGGCCTGGTGCGGCCGCCCGTCATCGCGTACGGACGCACCAGTGGGTTGCTCGACGACCCGGCGGGCGTCGGCTCGGGGGTGCGGCGCTGCGGCTGCACGGGCTGGACACGCGGCGCATGCGGCTGGTCGTACGGCGAAGGGCCGGGGCCCTGCGGCGCGTACGGCTGCTGGTGGCCGGGGGAGGGGTAGCCGTATCCGCTCTGGGCGTCGTTCTGGCCCTGGGCAGGGCCGTACGACCAGTTGCCCGAAGACGAACCGCCTGGGGGTGTTGCCACTTTCTCCTCCTCCGACTGTGCCGGGCACCCATGACTGTGGAGCCGCGTCCCGAAACCTTACGGCCCCGGGACGCTCAAGCGCACCGTCCCTCTGTTAGTTGAGAAGGCTTCCCTGGAGCTCCGCCCGGAGATCCGGTGTCAGGACCGTACCGGCTCGGTCGACCAGAAGGGCCATCTCGTACCCGATGAGGCCGATGTCCGCCTCCGGATGTGCGAGGACCGCGAGTGACGAACCGTCGGAAATGGACATGATGAAGAGGAATCCCCGCTCCATCTCCACAACCGTCTGGTTCACGCTGCCGCCCTCGAAGATCCGGGAGGCGCCTGCCGTCAGAGACGTCAGACCGGAGGCGACGGCCGCGAGCTGGTCGGCGCGGTCGCGGGGGAAGCCTTCGGACATCGCCAGAAGGAGTCCGTCGGCGGAGACCACCACCGTGTGGGACACCCCCGGGGTGTTGTCCACGAAGTTGGTGATCAACCAGTTCAGGTTCTGTGCCGCCTGGCTCATCGGGCTCACACTAACGCTCCTGGTTGTAGGTGCTGTCAGGACCGAAGCCCTGGCCGTTCGTTTCACTGCCTGCGGTGCGGCCCCGTTGGACGCCGCGCCGCAGGTTGCTCAGTCTGCCCCGGACGTCCTCCGGGGCGCGGGAGACCTGTGGGCCTCCCTGGGGGGTGGTTTCGGCGGAACCCTGGACCAGGTTGGCCTTGGGCACCCGCCGCGGCAGGCCGGAGGAGGTCACTCCGCCCGCCTTGGGCTTTCGGAGCTGCGAGGCCTGCTGCCAGCGCTCGTCGTTCGCCGAGCGCCAGTCGCTGTCGCCGTTGCTCTCCGGGGTGGAGGCCGGCGGCTCCTGGTTCACGCGCCGTGCGCCGCCCGTGCCGTTCGCGGTGGATCCGCGGCGGGGAAGTCCGGCGTCGGTCAGGTCGTGGCCTTCGGAGGGGGCCGGTCCCGGACGGTCGAAGCCTACGCTGTCCCGCTCACCTGCGTCAGCGGCCTGCGCGGATTCCGGTTCCTGGGCACCCGCAGGGTACTGGGCAGGGTAGCCGTTGGGGTAGCCGTCCTGCTGCGGCCAGTCGTCCTCGCGGCGCCGCTCGGCGAAGGCCGGGAAGGACTCGGTGGCGGAGGCGTCCGCCGAGCGGTTCCCCTGGGCCGGCTCCGCGTAGGAGGGGTCCTGGTAGCCGCCGCCCGCCGGGAAGCCGTCGTTCTGCGGCAGGTGGCCGCCGGGCGCGTAGTAGTCCTCGCCGTACGCCGCCTGCCGGCCGTTGTCGTACGCCTGCTGGCCGTTGTCGTACGCCTGCTGGTCGTACCCGGCGGTCCCCTGCTCCTGGTAGCCGTCGTAACCCTGGCCGTTGTCGTAGCCCTGCGGGGCGGCGAACTCGTCGGGGTACGCGGGCGCCTCGGGGACGTTCCGGCCGTTCGGGGCGCCCGACTCGGGCTGCTGGGGGTGCGCCTGGGCCTCCAGGGCCGCCCGGCGCTCCTCGCGCATCAGGGAACGGCCGACCGGGTCCAGGTCGCGTACGTCGTCCGGGACCTCGGTGTAGCGGCTGTCGTCGAAGCCGAGCTCCGCCGCGGTGCGCAGGGGCTGGTTGAAGTCCTCGCCCTGGAAGTTCTGTTCCGGGATGATCTGCGAGACGGTGAACTCGTCGGGGCTCATCTGCTGCTCGCCGCCACCGCCGTGGGTGATCGCGTCCGGCAGCATGACCAGCGAGGTCGTACCGGCCTGCTCGCCCGAGGGGCGCAGCTGGACGCGGATGCCGTGCCGGTCGGACAGCCGGCCGACCACGAACAGGCCCATGCGCTGCGAGATCGCGGCGTCCACGGTCGGCGGGTTGGCCAGCTTGTGGTTGATGTCCGCGAAGTCCTCGGCGGTCAGGCCGATGCCCTTGTCGTGGATCTCGATCATCACGCGGCCGTCGGGGAGACGGGTCGCGGTGACGCGGACCTTGGTCTGCGGGGAGGAGAACGTCGTGGCGTTCTCCAGGAGCTCGGCGAGCAGGTGCACGAGGTCGGTCACGGCCCGGCCGTGGATCTCGGCGTCGGGGACGCCGGACAGTTCGATGCGCTCGTACTGCTCCACCTCGGAGGAGGCGGCGCGCAACACGTCGACCAGCGGCACCGGCTGGTCCCAGCGGCGGCCCGGCTCCTCGCCGGCGAGGACGAGGAGGTTCTCGCCGTTGCGGCGCATACGGGTGGCCAGGTGGTCCAGCTTGAAAAGGTTCTCCAGCTGGTCCGGGTCGGCCTCGTTGTTCTCCAGGTCGGTGATCAGAGTCAGCTGGCCCTCGATCAGCGACTGGTTGCGGCGCGAGAGGTTGGTGAAGATCGCGTTGATGTTGCCCCGCAGCAGCGCCTGCTCGGCGGCGAGCCGGACGGCCTCGCGGTGGACCTGGTCGAAGGCGCGGGCGACCTCGCCGATCTCGTCCGTGGAGGTGATCGGGATCGGCGCGACCCGGGTGTCGACCCGGCCGGGGTCGGTGCGGGAGAGCTGGTCGACCAGCATCGGCAGCCGCTGCTCGGCGATGCCGAAGGCGGCGTTGCGCAGCTGGCGCATGGAGCGGCTCATCTGACGGGCCACCATGCCGGCCACGATGAACGCGGCGAGCAGGGCGACCACGACGGCGGCACCGGTGATGTAGGCGTCGCGCTGGGCGTCGTCGGCGATCTGGGAGGCCTCGTTCACCGCGGTGTCGGCGAGGTCCGTCTCGATCTGGCTGTAGCCGTCGAACTTGAGGGTGTTCACCGCCCACCAGTTCTCGGGGGTGATGCCCTGTTCGGCGAGGCCGGCGCGGGCGGCCTCGTCCGTGGTGTTGAGCCGGGCCAGTTCGGAGACCATCGTGACCGGGTTCGCGGGCGGTGCGACGTAGTCCGGGTCCTTGCCCTTGGCCTCCTGGGCCATGGCCTTGCCGTCGGCCTGGATCTGCTGCGTGATCTCGTCCAGCTTGGCGACGTCGGCCTCGGTGCCACCGCCGAGGTACTCCCGGACGGCGATGCCCTCGAGGTAGGCGTAGGACGAGAGCGCGACGCGCTGGCTGGCGAGCTGGCTGTCGGTGGGGCCGGGCTTCACCAGCATGTGCATACCGATGGACCGCTGCAGCGACACGGCCGCCTTGGTCAGCGAGATCGCGTAGACCGTACGGCCGTAGCTGGTGATGTTGCCGGTGCCCAGGCCGAGTTCGTTGGCGAACTGCATCAGAGGGTTGGCCACCTCGACGTAGCCCTCTTCGGTCTCCACGCCCTTGAGCTTGGAGGTGTACGCGCCCGCGCGCAGCGTCGTGAGCTTCGGCTCGACCTTGCGGAACAGGTTCAGCCGGCGCTCCAGACCCGCTGTGTCCGGCATGTCCTGCGCCGCCTCGTCGAAGGCGTCGGCGGCCTTGTCGGTGGCCGCGCGGGCCTCGGTGACGGTGGAGTCCTGCTGGCCCTTGCCCTGCAGCAGCGGGGTCGCCGTGACGTCCCGCTCGTTGTAGAGGGCGTTGGCGTAGGTGAGGGAGGCCTGCACCAGACGCGCGGTCTTCTCCGCGTCCTCGGCCTCCTGCCAGGTGTCGATCGAGCCCTTCACCTGGAAGCCGCCCATGACCAGGCCGACCAGCACGGGAAGGAGCAGGATCGCGTTCAGCCTGGTCGCCACCCGCCAGTTGCGCGGGGTGAGGCGCCCGCTGCTGGGAGCGGGCGCGCCCGCCGACTCGGTGTCGGACACGGGGGCGGGCGCCGCTGCGCGCGGCGGCGGGGTGAAGTTGCCCCGGGCCGACGGCTCGGGACTGTTCTTGCTTCGCCTCACTCGACCAACAACCTCTCGGCGGTCGGCACCAACGTTGTGCCGCAGTGTCTCAGAGCCCGGCATGCCATCGACTACTGAGTACGTCTTTGACTATTGGGCAGTTCAGGCATTCCAGCATGCCGAGCTGCGCTCTTCCAAACAGTGGAGAGCGGGCATTCCGAGTGAGGTAAGCCCCAGATAAAACGGTCATAAAGAGCGAGCCTTGTCAAAAGGCAGGAGGTTCGTGCGCACAGTGACACCGATCGACCGCGTCGAGTGGTGGGCTTCGCTCGATTCCTCTGCCGAAACGTTATGAACACCGAGGCCGGCCGTGTCGAAGGACACAACCGGCTACGGGGCGTCGTCTACGGCAACTGCCGTACGCAGCGCGTGATTTGGATCTACCGGAGACGCGCCATGAGAGCGTGTTCGACCAGCGTGATCAGCGCGCTCTTGGCGTCCGCGCGGTGGCGGGCGTCGGTGGTGATGATGGGGGTGTCGGGGCCGATCTGCAGTGCCTCGCGCACCTCTTCGGGCTGATAGGGCTGCTGTCCGTCGAAGCCGTTGAGGGCGACGACGAAGGGCAGTCCGCTGTT
>NZ_MSGP01000182.1 GCF_002078235.1 Streptomyces viridosporus | reverse complement strand
GACAGCCGACGAACGTGGTCTTGCCCACGCCGAAGCCGCCCGCCACCACGATCTTCGCGGAGGTGGTGGAACGGCTTTCGGAGACCGCCCCGCCGCTAGAGGTTGCGAAGTCCACTGAGCACCCTTTCGAGCAGTGTCACATCCGGGGCGCCGGTCGTTTCGTCGCCGCCCGGCTGGTGAATGGCGACCAGACCCGCTTCCGCGAGGTCCGCCACCAGGATTCTTGCCACACCCAGCGGCATGTTGAGCAGTGCCGAGACCTCGGCGACCGACTTCACCTCACGGCACAGGTGGCAGATGCGCTGATGCTCCGGGAGGAGCCCCATGAGCGCTGCCGGATCGGCCGTCGTGCTGATCAGTGCCTCGATGGCGAGCTGATAGCGCGGCCTGGTCCGGCCGCCGGTCATCGCATAGGGACGGACCAGCGGCTGGTCGCCCTCATCCTCGTACGGCTCCGCGTACGGATCATGAGAGGCGGTGGGCGGGGTCATGAATCCTCCGGGCGGGACAGCAAGTCGGTCAGTCAAGCCGTCTGACGGGGCCGGTGGGGGGAATGTGGCGGCCGGACGGTGATTTGGTGAGACGGGTGGTGCCGGGGCCGATCAGTGGAGCAGACTTCCCTGTAGCTCGGCGCGCAGATCCGGGGTGAGGACTGCGCCGGCGCGATCGACCAGCAGCGCCATTTCGTAGCCGACGAGGCCGATGTCGCACTCGGGATGCGCCAGGACGGCGAGGGACGAGCCGTCCGAGACGGACATGAGGAAGAGGAATCCCCGCTCCATCTCGACGACCGTCTGGGCGACGTTGCCGCCCTCGAAGATCCGGGAGGCGCCGGCCGTCAGGGAGGTCAGTCCCGATGCCACGGCCGCGAGCTGGTCCGCGCGGTCGCGCGGAAAGCCCTCGGACAAGGCCAGAAGAAGACCGTCGGCGGACACGACGACGGTGTGGGACACCCCGGGGGTGTTGTCCACGAAGTTGGTGATCAACCAGTTGAGATTCTGTGCCGCCTGGCTCATCGGACTCAACTAACGCTCCTGCTGGTGAGTGGGCCGCGGGAAGCTGCCGGTCTGGGTGGACCCGGCCTGACGACCCTGTGCGATACCCCGACGGAGATTGGTCAGTCGGCCGCGCACGTCATCGGGGGCGCGCGAGACCTGGGGACCGCTCTGGTGCGGTTGCTGCTGAGCCGTGCCCGGGACGAGGTTCGCCTTGGGCACCCGGCGCGGCAGGCCGGAGGTGGTGACGCCGCCCGCGGCCGGCTGCCGGACGCGTTCGGCCTGCCGGACCAGCTCGTCGTTGGGCGAGCTGCGCCAGGCGGGGGAGGCGGACCGCTGAGGGCCGGTGGGCCCCTGCGGCTGCTGGGACTGCTGGGACTGCTGCTGAGGCGCCGGAGCGGAGGCGTTGCCCTGTTCCTGGCCACCTCCACCACCGCGGAACCAGTTGGTCTCCAGGGTGTCGTACAGCGGCGTGCGCCCGTCGCCGGGGCCGGGCGCCGGGGGCAGGGCCTCCGGCTGGTGGCGGACCGGCTGCTGCTGCGGGGCGGGCGGACGCGGGGTGCCGAAGTCGGCTCCGTGCGCGCCGTTGCGCTGCGGACGCTCGAACCGGCCGGGGTCGGCCGGGTCCATGGGGCCCGGGCCCTGGGGGAGGGCGTGCCGGCCCGTGGCGCCGTTGTCCTGGCCCACCACCGGGTACGGACCGGTGGCGCCGTTGTCGTAGCCCTGCGGGGCCGCGAACTGCCCCGTGACGGACGGGTCCTGCTGACCGCCCGGCCGGCCCTGGGCGGTGCCGAAGACGTCGCCGCGGCTGAACTGGCCCGTGTTCTGGGCGTCGTTCGCGCCGGGCTGGGCGTACTGGCCCGTGTGCTGCCCGGGGTCGGGGAAGCCGTAGGCGGACGGACCGGCGTTCTGCCGGTCGTCGAACCGGGGGATCTCCGCCGTGGCGCCGGGCCCCTGCCGGTCGTCGAACCGGGGCATGGGGGAGGTCCGGGAGACGTCCGGCTCCTCGTGGCCGCGCGGGGCGTCCAGCGAGGCGCGCGGCACCGGGGGCTGGGCGTTCTCGTCGCTCCAGCTGGGCGTGCGCTGCTGCTGGTCGCCACCGGGCAGCTCGGCGCGCGGACCACCGCGCGGCGGGAGCTGCGGACGACGGCCGCGCTCGGCGTTGCCGTTGCCGCGCTGCGGGGGCACCTGGCCCCGGCCGCCACCGAAGGCGTCCCGGTCCTGCGCACCGCCCGGACCCGCGGCCTGCAGCCCCTGCGGGGCACCCGGCGCCTGGCCTCCGAAGCCGGCGCCGGCGGGGGCCGGACGGCCCTGCGGCGGCGCGGAGGGAGCACCCCGGTCGAACAGCGACGGCGTGGAGTTGCCCGGCTGGCCCTGCGGCCCCCGTGACCCGTCGGGCCGGCCCGTGCCGTCCCGTCCGGGCAGCGCGGCCCGCGGACCCTGACCGCCGCCGAGCAGACCGCCGCCGGGCGCACCGCCCTGACCGCCACCGGCGGTCCGGCGCGCGGCGGCGGCACCGGCGGCCGCCTGCGCGGCGGCGGGGCCACCGCCGCCCGGCTGGCCCGGCTTGCCCTGGGGCTTCCTGCCGCCCTGGGCGACGTCGACGGGCAGCATGACCAGCGCGGTCGTACCACCGGAGTCGGAGGGGCGGAGCTGGATGCGGATGCCGTGGCGCTGCGACAGGCGGCCGACCACGAACAGACCCATGCGGCGGGAGACGGAGACGTCCACGGTGGGCGGCGAGGCGAGCCGCTCGTTGATCGCCGCCAGGTCCTCCGGGGACAGACCGATACCGGTGTCGTGGATCTCGATCAGCACCCGGCCGTCGGGCAGCGCGTGACCGGTGACCTTGACCTTGGTCTGCGGCGAGGAGAACGAGGTCGCGTTCTCCAGCAGCTCGGCGAGCAGGTGCACGAGGTCGTTGACGACCCGGCCGGCCACCTCGGTGGTCGGCACGGAGGACAGCTCGATGCGCTCGTACTGCTCCACCTCGGACGCGGCGGCACGCAGCACGTCGACCAGCGGGACCGGGCGGGTCCACCGGCGGCCGGGCTCCTCACCCGCGAGGACCAGCAGGTTCTCACCGTTACGGCGCATACGCGTGGCCAGGTGGTCCAGCTTGAACAGCGAGGAGAGCTGGTCCGGGTCGGCCTCGCGGGACTCCAGCTCGGAGATCAGCGAGAGCTGGCGCTGGATCAGACCCTGCGAGCGGCGCGAGAGGTTGGTGAACATCGCGTTGACGTTGCCCCGCAGCAGGGCCTGCTCGGCCGCGAGGCGGACCGCCTCGCGGTGCACGTCGTCGAAGGCCGCGGCCACTCGGCCGATCTCGTCCCGGGAGTGCACACCGACCGACTCCACGGACGTGTCGACGTCCTGCGGGTCGGACTCGGAGAGCTGCTTGACCAGTTCGGGCAGGCGTTCCTGGGCGACCTTGGTCGCGGTGTCCTCCAGCCGGCGCAGCGAGCGGATCATGGAGCGGGCCACGACGAAGGCGCCGACCAGCGAGACGCCGAGCACGATGAGGATCAGCGCACCGGAGATGATCGCGTCGCGCTCGGTGGCGGCGCGCAGCTCACGGGCCTTCTGTTCCATCTCCTCGAGCAGCCTGTGCTCGATGTTCTTCATCTGCTGGATCTTGGTGGAGCTGTCGTCCAGCCAGTCCCGGTAGGACCGCTTGCCCACCGACCTGAGGCCGAACTCCGAGGCCAGGGCGCGCCCGGCGTACTCGTCGGTGGCCTTGATGATGTTGTTGCCGTCCTCGATCGGCAGCAGCAGCTCGGCGGCGGAGGTCTCGCCGTAGATGCTCTTGAAGCTGCGGAGCTCGGACCCCTGGTTCGTCAGCGCCGACTCGGCGTAGAGCCGGTCGTTCTCGGAGAGGTTGCCGGTGGTGGTGTTGCTGGCGGGCAGCGCCACCGCGAGGACCGCGCGCTGGATCGAGGCGTACTCCTTGGCGGACGAGAAGGACGCCAGGGCGCGCGTGCGCTGGATCATCTCGGGGTTGCTGGTCGCCTCCGCCATGTCCTGCGAGAGGTCGATCAGGTTCTCGATCAGACGGTGGTACGCCTCGACGGTCTGCGTGGAGTTCTCGGGCGAGGAGTAGGCCGTGTTGCGGATCTTCGCGATGTCGCCCAGCTGGCCGGTGAGCTGGACCAGGTTGTCGCGGACACCCTTGAGGTTGCCGTCCTTGGCCGCGTTGTCGATCTCCTCGGAGCTGTCGAGGAAGTTCTCCATCGCACGGTCGGTCTTCTCGCGGTAGCCCTTGACCGTGAAGTCGGTGCTCTTGCCGCCGTGCCCCAGCGGGCCGGCCGACTGGTCGCGCTCCTCCTGGAGCGCGTGGGCCAGTTCGGTGGCCTGCTTGGTCATGTCCGTCAGCAGCTTCATGTTGTCGAGCTGCTGGATGTCGTCCATCGACTGGCTGATACGCAGCGCACCCAGCGAGGTGGCCGCGACCACCGGGAGCGCGAGCAGCGACACCAGACGGGTCGAGATGCGCCAGTTGCGCAGGGCTATGCGCGGTCCGGGGCCGGTCGAGCCCTTCGGCGCCGCCTCGTCGGCCGGGTCCGGAGCCCCCGCGGAGGCGCCGGGGCGACCGGTTCGGTCGCCGCTGTCGCCGGACACGGCCGGGCCCTGGTTCTGGGCGTGCTGGGGCGAGGAGCTGACGGCCATCGGGCCAGTCCCGCCGTGCGGCTCCGGCTCCGCCGAAGCGCTGCCATCCCTCTTGAAACGTCCCTGCACTAGCGTCGCAACCTCTGGACCAGGCACCCCTCCGCGTGAACGACGGGGCACGGTGTCGGCGTCATAGGGGCGCCCTGAATACGCCCCCGTGGTGGTCGTGAGTGACCGGCGCTGGTTCCCCCCATCTCGCCGCCACTCGGCGCGTTTGTGCGCCCCCTGTGCGCCGGCTCGATCCTGCGGCGGTCCGTGGAATTCCAGCACAGTGCCGGATCTCCAACAAGGCCCGTAGGCCTACCCGTGACATACGTGACACCGCGTGAGTGACGGGTCACCGCGGGTAGAAAGGGAGATCCCCCAAACCGGGCGTACGCTCACGAGTCGACCGGTCGCTCCGGGTGTCCCAGTCGCCATGATCAGGAGCGGAATGGTGGCTTCAGGGGGTCAATGTCCGTTTCGGAGGGACGAGACGCCTGCCCGTATTGGTCCATTTGTTCAGTAGTTCGTGAGCAAAATCACACCAAGATCCCGGCCTCCGAGCGCCGTCGGCGGGGAATTGCATGTTTAGCCTGACGCTTTACAGGGATGGCAAAACCGACAACCCGCGCCCGTCACCCGGGTCCCCGTACCCCGGTGGGCGCCGCGAACAGGACAAGGTCGAAGTAAACAGTGAAGACGACGATGATGTTCCACAAGATCGCCAACCCGCGACGCACGACGCTGGCGCACCTCGACGGCGCCGACGAACTGCAGACGCCGGTCCAGCAGGAACACCCCGTCGAACTCCCGGCCCAGACCGCCAACCCCAAGCGCACCGTCCTCATGGAGATCCCGGTCACGGCCGGCGCCGCGCACTGACCGGACGCCGACCGCGCTGATCGCGCTGATCGCACCGATCAGTACGCACACCGGCCGCGCATCGCTCAACGCCACCGCGTCCGGCCGGTGACACCGGCCCGCCACGCGGCACGAGGGGCGCCCCACGTTCCACCGGGGCGCCCCTCGCCGTGCGCGGGGCGCCCCGCACACCGGGCGACGGCGCCCGCAATGCGCGAGAACGGGAGGTCGTACCGCGTTAGCCTGGAGCGTCAGACTCCAGCCGCTTAAGTCAAGGGGCCAAGCATCCCGTGCGCATCGCCAGATTCTCCATCGACGGGAACGTCGCCTTCGGCGCGGTCGAGGGCGACCAGCAGGACGAGCTCGTCCTGGACATCATCAAGGGCATCCCGTTCACGGACTTCGAGCTCTCCGGTACGAAGGTTCCGCTGAGCAAGGTCAGGCTGCTGCCCCCGGTGCTCCCCAACAAGGTGGTGGCCTTCGGCCGCAACTACGCCGAGCACGCCAGGGAGATGGGCAACGAGGTGCCCGAGGAGCCGTTCGCCTTCTTCAAGCCCGCCACCTCGGTCATCGGCCCCGGCGACGAGATCCAGTACCCCTCCTTCTCCCGGGAGGTGCACCACGAGGCCGAGCTGGCCGTGGTCATCGGCCGGCTGTGCCGCGAGGTCCCGCGCGAACGCGTCAAGGACGTGATCTTCGGCTACACCTGCGCCAACGACATCACCGCGCGTGACGTCCAGAAGCGCGAGAAGCAGTGGGCCCGGGCCAAGGGCTTCGACACCTCCTGCCCGCTCGGCCCCTGGGTGGAGACGGGGCTGGACCTCGCCGCCGCGAGCGACCTGACCGTCCAGCTCACGGTCAACGGCGCCCAGCGCCAGCTCGGCCGCACCAGCGAGATGATCCACTCCATCGAGGACCTGGTCGTCAACATCTCCGAGGCCATGACGCTGCTCCCGGGCGACGTCATCCTCACGGGCACCCCGGCCGGGGTCGGCCCCCTCAACGTCGGCGACGAGGTCGCCGTCACCATCGAAGGCATCGGCACTCTCACCAACAAGGTTGTCAAGCGTGGCTAGCGCATCAGGCTCCCCCTCCCCCCAGTCCTCGACCCCGCTCGGACAGGGGGTACCCCCACGCGTCCGTTTCTGCCCCTCGCCCACCGGTAACCCCCATGTGGGCCTGGTCCGCACCGCCCTGTTCAACTGGGCGTTCGCCAAGCACCACGGCGGCACCCTGGTCTTCCGCATCGAGGACACCGACGCGGCCCGCGACTCCGAGGAGTCCTACGAGCAGCTGCTCGACGCGATGCGCTGGCTCGGCTTCGACTGGGACGAGGGCCCCGAGGTCGGCGGCCCGCACGCGCCGTACCGCCAGTCGCAGCGCATGGACATCTACCGGGACGTGGCCCGCAAGCTCCTCGACGGCGGTCACGCCTACCACTGCTACTGCTCCCAGGAGGAGCTGGACACCCGCCGCGAGGCCGCTCGCGCCGCGGGCCGGCCCTCCGGGTACGACGGCCACTGCCGTGAGCTGAGCGACGCCCGGGTCGAGGAGTACAAGGCCCAGGGCCGGGAGCCGATCGTCCGCTTCCGCATGCCCGACGAGACGATCACCTTCACCGACCTGGTCCGCGGCGAGCTGACCTTCACCCCGGAGAACGTCCCGGACTACGGCATCGTGCGCGCCAACGGCGCCCCGCTGTACACGCTGGTCAACCCGGTCGACGACGCGCTGATGGAGATCACCCACATCCTGCGCGGCGAGGACCTGCTCTCCTCCACCCCGCGCCAGATCGCCCTGTACAAGGCCCTGATCGAGCTGGGCATCGCCAAGGGGATCCCGGCCTTCGGCCACCTGCCGTACGTCATGGGCGAGGGCAACAAGAAGCTCTCCAAGCGCGACCCGCAGTCCTCCCTGAACCTCTACCGCGAGCGCGGCTTCCTCCCCGAGGGCCTGCTCAACTACCTCTCGCTGCTCGGCTGGTCGCTCTCCGCCGACCGGGACGTCTTCTCGATCGACGAGATGGTCGCGGCCTTCGACGTCACGGACGTGCAGCCGAACCCGGCCCGCTTCGACCTCAAGAAGTGCGAGGCGATCAACGCCGACCACATCCGCCTGCTCGACGCGAAGGACTTCGCGGAGCGCTGCGCCCCCTGGCTCAGGGCCCCCTTCGCCCCCTGGGCGCCGGAGGCCTTCGACGAGGCCAAGTGGCAGGCGATCGCCCCGCACGCGCAGACCCGCCTGAAGGTCCTCTCCGAGATCACGGAGAACGTCGACTTCCTGTTCCTGCCGGAGCCGGCCTTCGACGAGGCCTCCTGGAACAAGGCGATGAAGGAGGGCTCCGACGCCCTGCTGCGCACCGCCCGCGAGAAGCTGGAAGCGGCCGACTGGACCTCCGCCGAGTCGCTGAAGGAGGCCGTCCTGGCCGCCGGCGAGGCCCACGGCCTCAAGCTCGGCAAGGCCCAGGCCCCCGTCCGCGTGGCCGTGACCGGCCGTACGGTCGGCCTGCCGCTCTTCGAGTCGCTGGAGGTCCTGGGCAAGGAGAAGACGCTGGCCAGGATCGACGCGGCCCTGGCGAAGCTCGCCGCGTAGGGCCCGTACCGGCGAGGGGCGGCACCCGGGAGGTTCCCGGGTGCCGCCCCTTTGCCGTGCGGTCCGGGTACCGTCGGTCCCATGGCGATCCGAGCCGTCGTCTGGGACGTGGACGACACCCTCTTCGACTACACGACCGCCGACCGCGAGGGCATGCGGGCGCACCTCCTGGCCGAGGGGCTGCTCGACGGGCACGCCTCCGTGGAGGAGGCGCTGCTGCGCTGGCGGGAGGTCACCGACCTGCAGTGGGCGCGGTTCGCCGCGGGGGAGGTGGACTTCGAGACCCAGCGCCGCGACCGCACCCGCGTCTTCCTGGACCGGGACCTGACCGACGCCGAGGCCGACGACTGGTTCCGGCGCTACGTGGCCCACTACGAGGCCGCCTGGAGCCTCTTCCCGGACGTGCTGCCCGTCCTCGACGCCCTCGCCGCCAGCCACCGCCACGCGGTGCTCTCCAACTCCAGCCTGACCGTCCAGGACCGCAAGCTGCGCCTCCTCGGCGTCCACGACCGCTTCGAGGCCATCCTGTGCGCCGCCGAGCTGGGCGTCTCCAAGCCCGAGCCCGATGCCTTCCTGGCCGCCTGCGAGGCCCTGTCCCTGCCGCCCGACCAGGTCGCGTACGTCGGCGACCACCCGGAGATCGACGGCCGGGGCGCCGCGG
>NZ_MSGP01000181.1 GCF_002078235.1 Streptomyces viridosporus | reverse complement strand
GAGCAGCCGACCCGCCCCCGCCCCCACCGCCACGGAGCACCCGCATGCATGACGACCGCACCCTGGTCGAAGCCCGCCTCAGGCGGGTCCTCGACGAGCGCATCCGCCCCGCCGTGCACCCCGAGTCCGTCCCCCTCGAGGTCGCCGTGTGGCACGCCCCCGGGGAACCCGTCCCGGTCGCCGAGGGACTCGCGGCCGAGCCCGAGCCCGTCGAGGTGGGTACCCGCTGGGGCGCCCCCTGGGGCACCAGCTGGTTCCGGGTCACCGGGACCGTCCCCGAGGCGTGGGCCGGGAGGACCGTCGAGGCGGTCCTCGACCTCGGCTTCGACGGGAACCTGCCCGGCTTCCAGTGCGAGGGCCTGGTCTACCGGTCCGACGGCACCCCGGTGAAGGGCCTGAACCCGCACAACCAGTGGGTGCGGATCGGCGCCCCCGCCGAGGGCGGTGAGGAGGTGCGCCTGCACATCGAGGCCGCCTCCAACCCCGTCATCCTCGACCACCACCCCTTCCTGTTCCGGCCCACACCGCTCGGCGACAAGGACACCGCCGGCGACGCACCGCAGTACACGCTCGCCCGGATGGACCTCGCCGTCTTCGACGAGAACGTCTGGCGGCTGGTGATCGACCTGGAGGTGCTCGGCGAGCTGATGGCCGAGCTGCCGGTGGAGTCGCCGCGCCGCTGGGAGATCCTGCGGGCGGTGGACGGAGCACTCGACGCGATCGACCTCCAGGACGTCAACGGCACCGCTCGGCAGGCCCGTTCACGGCTCACCGAGGTGCTCGCCGCACCCGCCGCGTCCTCCGCCCACCGGATCAGCGCCGTCGGGCACGCGCACATCGACTCGGCGTGGTTGTGGCCGCTGCGCGAGACCGTGCGCAAGGTGGCCCGTACGGCGGCCAGCATGACCGCGCTGCTCGACGACGAGCCGGAGTTCGTCTTCGCCATGTCCCAGGCCCAGCAGTGGGCGTGGGTGAAGGAGCACCGGCCCGAGGTGTGGACCCGGGTCAAGAAGGCCGTGGCCGGCGGACGGTTCGTGCCGACCGGCGGCATGTGGGTGGAGTCGGACACCAACATGCCCGGCTCGGAGGCGATGGCCCGGCAGTTCGTGCACGGAAAGCGGTTCTTCCTCGACGAGTTCGGCATCGAGAACGACGAGGTGTGGCTGCCGGACACCTTCGGCTTCGCCGCGGGCCTGCCCCAGATCATCCGGGCGGCGGGCTCCAGGTACCTGCTGACGCAGAAGATCTCCTGGTCGCGGACGAACAGGTTCCCGCACCACACCTTCCGCTGGGAGGGCATCGACGGCACCCGGATCTTCACCCACTTCCCGCCCGTCGACACCTACAACTGCTCGATGAGGGGCGCCGAGATCGCCCACGCGGTCCGCAACTTCCAGGACAAGGGCGTCGCCCGGCACTCGCTGGCGCCCACCGGCTGGGGCGACGGGGGCGGCGGCACCACCCGGGAGATGGTCGCCAGGGCGGCCCGGCTGCGCAGTCTCGAGGGCTCGGCGACCGTGACCTGGGAGACGCCGTCCGCGTTCTTCGCGAAGGCCGAGGCCGAGTACCCCGAACCGCCGGTCTGGGCCGGCGAGCTCTACCTCGAACTGCACCGCGCCACCCTCACCAGCCAGGCCGGGACCAAGCAGGGCAACCGGCGCAGCGAACACCTCCTGCGCGAGGCCGAGCTGTGGGCGGCCACGGCGGCCGTGCGGACCGGGTTCCGCTACCCCCACGCGGAGCTGGACCGGATCTGGAAGACGGTGCTGCTGCACCAGTTCCACGACATCCTGCCCGGCTCCTCCATCGCCTGGGTGCACCGCGAGGCCCGCGCGACCTACGACCGGATCGCCGGCGAACTGGACGGCATCATCGGGGCCGCCCAGCGCGCCCTGGCCGGCGAGGGCACCACCCCGCTCGTCTTCAACGCCGCCCCGCACTCCCGCGCGGGCGTCCCGGCGGGCGGCGCGCGCACCCCCGTGGAGCGGGGGCGCACCGAGCTGTCGGACCGCGCCGGCGGCGGGTACGTCCTGGCCAACGGGAAGCTGCGGATCGAGATCGACGCCCGGGGCCTGGTGGTCTCCGCCCGCGACATCGAGGCCGACCGGGAGGCCATCGCCCCCGGACTGGCCGGCAACCTCCTCCAACTGCACCCGGACTTCCCGAACATGTGGGACGCCTGGGACGTCGACGCGTTCTACCGCAACACGGTCACCGATCTGACCGAGGTGGACGGGATCATCGCCGGGGAGGACGGCGCGTCGGTGCGGATCGCGCGCTCCTTCGGCGACTCCCGGGTCACCCAGGTGCTGTCGCTCGCGCCGGGGGAGCGGCGGCTCGTGGTGGACACCGAGGTCGACTGGCACGAGACGGAGAAGTTCCTCAAACTCGCCTTCCCGCTCGACCTGCACACCGAACGGTACGCGGCCGAGACGCAGTTCGGGCACGTCCACCGGCCCACGCACACCAACACCTCGTGGGAGGCGGCCAGGTTCGAGGCGTGCAACCACCGCTTCGTCCACCTCCAGGAGCCGGGCTGGGGCGTCGCGGTCGTCAACGACTCGACGTACGGCCACGACGTGACCCGGACCGTCCGCACCGACGGCGACCGCGGCACGCCCACCACCGTCATCACCGTTCGGGCCTCCCTCCTGCGCGCCCCGCGCTTCCCCGACCCCGAGACCGACCAGGGCGTGCACCGCTTCCGGCACGCGCTGGTGCCGGGCGCGGACATCGGCGACGCGGTGCGCGAGGGCTGGCGGATCAACCTGCCCCAGCGGCGGCTCACCGGTGCCGGTGAGGTCGCCCCGCTGGTGACGGTCGACCAGGAGGCCGTGGTGGTCACGGCGGTCAAGCTGGCCGACGACGGCAGCGGCGACGTCGTCGTCCGCTTCCACGAGGCCCACGGGGGCCGCGCCCGCGCCACGCTCACCACCGGCTTCGCGGCCGCGGACGTCCAGGTGACCGACCTGCTGGAACGCCCGCTGGCGGACACCGAACCGCCGGGCCTGGACGGCGACCGGATCGCGGTGTGGCTGCGCCCCTTCGAGCTGATGACGCTGCGGCTGAAGCGGGCCTGACCCGCGCCCCGGGACCGGCCCGGCCGCGGTCCGGTCCCGCTCAGCCCGCCGTCCGGGCCCGCAGCCACTCCTCGACCTCGCCCACGTGCGCGGCGGCCGCCGCGCGATGCGGCCGGAGTCCCTCGCCCGGTACACCCACCCCGACGGCGCCTTCCGGGCCGCCGACGCGGACACACGGAAGGAGGAGCAGGCACCATGAGCGACTTCGAGGGTCTGACGGCCCTGGTCACCGGCGGGGCCTCCGGCATCGGCCGGGCCGCCGCGGACCTCCTGGCGGAGCGCGGCGCCCGGGTGGCCGTCCTCGACCCGGACCCCTCCTCCGTCGGCGCGCCCCTCGCCGGGTACCGCGCCGACGTCACCGACGACGCCTCGGCGCGCGCGGCCGTGGCCGCCGCCGTGGCCGGCCTCGGCGGTCTCGACGTCCTGGTCAACAACGCCGGCACCGGCGCCCGCAGCACGGTCGAGACCCACTCCGACGCCGAGTGGCACCGCGTCTTCGACGTCAACGTCCTCGGCATGGTCCGCACCGCCCGCGCCTGCCTGCCGCACCTGCGCGCCTCCGCGCACGCGGCGATCGTCAACACCTGCTCCGTCGCCGCCCCCGCGGGCCTGCCGCAGCGGGCCCTGCACAGCGCCACCAAGGGCGCCGTGTACTCCCTCACCCTCGCCATGGCCGCCGACCACGTCCACGAGGGCATCCGCGTCACCTGCGTCGACCCGGGCACGGTCGACACCCCCTGGGTCGGCCGGCTGCTCGACGCGGCCGACGACCCGGTCGCCGAACGCGCCGCCCTCGGGGCCCGCCGACCCACCGGCCGTCTGGTCTCGGCCGCCGAGGTCGCGGGCGCCATCGCCTACCTGGCGAGCCCGGCGTCGGGCGCCACCACCGGCACCGCCCTGGCCGTCGACGGCGGCACGCAGGGACTGCGGCCGCGCCCGGCGCACCGGTGAACCGGCTCGGCCGCAGCCGTGTCGAGGTCACCCGCCTGGCCCTCGGCACCGCCGGGATCGGCGACCTGCACACCGAGGTCGGCGAGGAGGAGGCCCACGCGGCGGCACGGTCGCTGCCCGGGCTCACGTTCGTGCTGGACCACCTGGGCAAGCCGCCCGTCGCCTCGGGTGCGCTCGAACCCTGGGCCGGGCACCTGAAGGCGCTGGGCGCGCTGCCCAACACCGTGGGCAAGGTGTCCGGCCTGGTCACGGAGACCGACCGGGCCTCCTGGGGAGCCGCGGCCCGGTCCCCCGCACCCCTGCGGCCCTACTGGGAGACCGCGCTGGACGCCTTCGGGCCCGGACGCCTGATGTTCGGATCGGACTGGCCCGTGTGCACCCTGGCGGCGACGTACGCCCAGGTGTCCCGCCTCACGAGCACCCTGGCACGGGACCTGGGCCCCGAGGACCGGCACCGGCTCTTCGAGGCCACCGCCACCCGCGTCTACGGGCTCTGAGCCGCCTGCGCCAGCCGGGTCGGCGGCAGGAAGTCCCGCACGTACGTCCGCTGCCAGCACGCGCCCGTCTCCCGCAGCTCCCGCCAGGTCGTGTAGCGGTAGCGGAACAGGCGGGCGCGGACGTACCGGGGCGGCGCGCCGGGCGGGAACGGGGAGCGGCGCAGCAGCCTCAGCGTGTCGCGGTCGTTCTCCAGCAGGCGCTCCACCAGCGCGCCGAACCACGGCCCGGCGTACGCGGGCGACAGCGCGGCGAACCACATCAGCCAGTCGAGCCGCAGGTGGTACGGGGCGAACTGGCGCGGCCAGCGCCGCGGGTCGCCCGGCTTGCCCTTGAACTCGTACTCCCGCCAGTCGGAGTCCTCCCGGGCCGGCTCGTCCGCCGTGCCCTCGATCACCACCTCGTACCGGACCCGGCTGACGCTGCCGAACGCCCCGTAGGTGTTGACCAGGTGCAGCGGGTCGAAGGAGCGGTTCATCACCTGGCGGCGGGAGAGCATGTTGCGCACCGGCCGGTGACCGAGGCCGAGCAGCAGCGCGGACACCGCGAGGACGACCACCACGTACCACAGCGGAGCGTCGGGCACGTCCGGCGGATCGGCCGGGAAGGCGACCGCCGACAGGGCCAGCACGATCGTGATCCAGTTCAGCCAGGCGAAGTTGCCCGACAGCACCAGCCACAGCTGGGTGACGATCATCAGCGAGGCGGCGGCCGTGGCGACCGGCTGCGGGGTGAACAGCAGGAACGGCACGACGAGCTGGGTGACGTGGTTCGCCGCCACCTCGACCCGGTGCAGCGGTTTGGGCAGCCGGTGGAAGAACCAGCTCAGCGGCCCCGGCATCGGCTGGGTCTCGTGGTGGTGGTCCAGGCAGGTCAGCTTCCGCCAGCACGCGTCGCCGCGCATCTTGATCAGCCCCGCGCCGAACTCCACCCGGAACAGGACCCATCGCAGCAGGAACAGCACGACGACCGGCGGGGCCACCTCGTCGTTGCCGAGGAGGACGGCGAGGAAGCCGACCTCCAGCAGCAGCGACTCCCAGCCGAACGCGTACCAGGTCTGCCCGACGTTGACGACCGACAGGTACAGCGCCCACGGCACCAGCCACAGCAGCATCCCGCCCCACAGCGGAAGCAGCGAGTCCAGCCCCGCGAGCAGCGCCGCCGACACCGCGCAGCCGGCCCAGGCGCAGAGCGCGAAGAAACGGTCCGAGTAGTACAGGTGGAACAGGCTCGGCGACCTGCGGAACGGCACCCGCTCCAGGAAACGCGGCACCGGCAGCATGCCGCGCTCCCCGATCAGCGCACGGAACTGCAGCGCCGCCGTCAGGAAGGCGACCAGGTACAGCCCGGCCAGCGACCGCTGGAAGACCAGCCGGGTCAGCCAGTAGCCGGACGCGGTGAACCACTCCACGGCTCTGCGCTCCCTCCTCCGGTGTCCCCCGGACCTCCCGGGCCCCGTGGCTCCGTGACTCCCCGTATACCACCGCGCGGTCCGCGCGACCCGCACGGAGGAAGCGCGCGGGGCCCGCACGGATCCTCGGAAGCCGCTGCGGCGGACCGTGTCCGCGGAAGCCTCCGCGACGTCCTCCCCGCGGACGGCGGCCGTGCCGGGCGGCCCGCTCTTCCGGCACAGCGGTCGAAGAATCGGACGAATCCTGGCAAGGTGGGCGCATGGCTGATCGGGGAGCGAGCCCCCTGTCACTCCCGGACGACTGGCCGGACCACCCGGATCCGATCCTGGCGCTCAACCGCATGGGCAGCTTCGACTGGGACCTGGACACGGGGACGATGCAGATGGACGCGCAGGCGCGCGAGGTCTTCGACGTGCGCCCCGAAGAGTACGACGGCCGTCCCGAGAGCCTGGGGAGCCGGGTCCCGCCCGGCGAGGCCCGGCGCCTGGACGTCGCCGTCTCGCAGGCGCTGAAGGACGGCAGCGAGAACTACGGCGCCTACTTCCGCGTCCGGTGCCGCGACGGCTCCCTGCGCTGGGCCCACACCCAGGGCCACATCCTCCGCGACGAGGACGGACGGCCCCGCCGCATCATCGGCATCGTCCGGGACGCCACCCAGGAACTGCGCGACAGCGAGGCCCGGCGCGAGCAGGCCGCCCAGGAGGACGCCCGCCGCCAGCAGACCAACGTCGTCCAGCTCACCACCGCCGCCCTGGCCCACGCCCGCACCGTGCAGGACGTCATCGACGTCCTCAAGGACACCCACGGACTCACCCATCTGGGCGCCACCAGCCTCGTCGTGGGACTGGTCGAGGCCGGCCGGATCCGGCTCGTCGCCGAGGGGCCCGAAGGCAGTTTCGTGCCGGGCACCGACATCACCCGGATCGACGAGCCGTACCCGATGAGCGAGGCGGTGCGCACCCTCAGCCCGCGCTTCATCGAGTCGCCGGAGGAGTTCGCCGAGCGCTACCCGAAGCTGTGGCAGGGCATCACCGGACTGAACATCACCTCCGCCGCCTATCTGCCGCTCATCGTCCAGGCCCGCCCCATCGGCGCGATGGGCCTGCTCTACAGCGACCGGCGCGGCTTCTCCGCCGAGGAGCGCAACATCCTGGTCGCCCTGGGCAGCAGCATCTCCCAGAGCATGCAGCGCGCGATGTTCTACGAGCAGGAGATGGACCTCGCCCAGGGCCTGCAACAGGCCATGCTGCCGCGCACCATCCCCAGCGTGCCCGGCGCCGACGTCGCCGTGCGCTACCGGGCCGCCTCGCTCGGCTCCGTCGGCCGGGACATCGGCGGTGACTGGTACGACCTGATCCCGCTGCCCGGCGGCCGGGTCGGCGCCGTCATCGGCGACGTCCAGGGCCACGACACCCACGCGGCCGCCGTCATGGGGCAGCTGCGCATCGTGCTGCGCGCCTACGCCGCCGAGGGGCACCCGCCCGCCACCGTGATGGCCCGCGCCTCCGTCTTCCTGCACGAGCTCGACACCGACCGCTCCGCCACCTGCCTCTACGCCGAGGCCGACCTGTCCACCGGTGTGCTCCAGATGGTCCGCTCCGGCCACATCGACCCGCTGGTGCGGCGCACCGACGGCTCCTGCCACCGCGTCGTCGTCCCCGGCGGGCTGCCGCTCGGCCTGTCCGCCGAGTTCGGGCGGCTCGACTACCCGGTCGGCACCATGGAACTCGACCCGGGCGACACCCTGCTGCTGTACACCGACGGCCTGGTCGAGCAGCCCGGCGCCGACCTCGACGACGGCATGGCGACCCTCTCCGCGCTCGTCACCACAGGCCCCGACGACGTGCGCGAGCTCGCCGACCGGCTCATCGACGTGGCCGAGGAACGCGGGGGCGACGACGACGTGGCCCTGCTCCTGCTGCGCCGCCGCGTCCTGGACAGCCCGCGCTGCGGCGGCCGGTTCCAGCAGCACGTGGCGCCCGGCGATCCCGAGGCCCTCACCGAGGCCCGGCGCATGATCCGCACGGCGGCCGTCGCCTGGGGCGCGCGGGACCGTGCCGACGAGGTCGAGCTGGTCGCCGACGAGATGATCACCAACGTCCTGATGCACACCGAGGGCGCCGCGGTCGTCACCCTCCGGGTCCTCACCGGCAGCGAGCGGCGGCTGCGCGTGGAGGTCGAGGACTCCTCCAGCGCCCTGCCGCGCCGCCGCGAGGCGGGGGAGTCGGGCGTCTCCGGCCGCGGTCTGCTCCTGATCGACATGCTCACGGACGTGTGGGGGGTGGAGGCGCGCGGCGGCGGCAAGTGCGTGTGGTGCGAGTTCGTCGTCGCCGAGGGGCCCGGCCCGGCCCCGCCGGCGGAGGGCTGCGGGCCGGCCGCGGGCCCTGCCGGCCGCTGACGCGGGCCCGCACCGGTCCGGCTCACCGGGGCCGCAGGGTCACCAGGTGCTCGCCCTCCGCCGTGCGGACCTCGTAGCGGACGATCTCCTCGGAGTGCAGGGCGGATCCGCCCCGCATCGTGTGGGGCCGGGCGTCGTGCCGGGGCACGCTCCAACTGGCCGCGGTCTCCTCGGAGCCGTCACGGCCGACCACCACCAGACGGCAGGTGCGGGGGCCCGCTCCGTCCTTGACCTGGAGCTCCACATGGCTGCCCCAGGCCTCGTCCTCCGTCGTGATCCGCGCCCACACCCCGGACCGCTCGTCGGTCGCCGCGATGCTCACGGCGGCCGTGCCGCCGTCGCCCGCCACGATCGCGACGGCCGGCGCGGACACCGCGCACACCACCGAGGCGGCCAGCGCGAACAGCATCCTGCGGCGCCCCGCCCGCTTCCGTGCCGCCACCTGGGACAGCAACCGGTCCAGCATCCTCGGACCCGGCTTGGCCAGGGGGTGCACCAGCTGCGGCGTCGAGCGTCGGTACAGCATCAACTGCCGTGCGGCAGGACCGAATTCGGTCACCTGGGCAGCGCAGCTGGGGCACTCCATGAGGTGGTCCTCGAAGCGGAACGCCTCCGCCTCGTCCAGCACGCCGAGCGCATAGGCGCCGACGTCGCGATGCCTTTCCAGGGACCTCATGCCGAATCCTCGTGCCGTTGGGTGCGGGTGGGGTTACTCCTTGCTCCCATCGGTACGCACCAGGCCGCCGAATCACTCAAGCAACGTGCCGAATCGTAACCAAAGGATTCGGAGCCCTCCGGCCCGTGGATTGGTCGGATTTTTGAGGGGACTAGAAGAGGTGCATGGCGAGGTGGCCGAGCGGCAGCCCGAGCTGCCAGGCCGGCGTCCACACCTTGGGTCCCTCGTCCTCCTCGGCCACCGAGCCGCCGCCCGGCACCGCGTTCAGATCGGGCGCGAGCAGCTCCGTCTCCCGCAGCCAGCGCCAGGCCTCCCGGGCCAGCTCCAGGTCCGGACCGGGTGCGGCCCCGCCGGGCGCGGCGGCGTCCGCGGCCGGGTCGGCCAGGCGCTCCTCGACCCACTCCTGCCACGGCTGGTCGTACGCGGTCAGCGACAGCCAGGTCTCCAACTGGGTGACCACCCGGATGCCGGACAGCTCGCCGTCGGTGTCGGACAGGAAGACGGTCAGCGCCAGCGCGTCCCGGCCGGCCCGGAACTCGAAGGACGTCGGCGGCATGAGATCGCCGCTGCGCAGCAGTTCGTCGGCGATGTACTCGGCGTACAACCAGGCCATCGGGACGGTCAGTTCACCGTCGCCGCTGCCGTCCGTGCTCTCTTGACCTCTGTGCAGCATCCCTTCCTGCCTTCCTCCGGTACGTGCGCGTCGCCCGACCCCGGGCCTCCGGTCCGGAACACGGATGAGGACAGCCGATTACTCAACCGGGGTCATCGGCAAGGCGCTTTACGGAGGTTTGACCTGGCGTCCGGTTTCACCGCAGGTCGGCGGCGTATCCCGGAAGCACCCGGCGCAGGGCGCGCAGCGCGTAGTACGCGCGGGACTTCACGGTACCGGGCGGAATCCCGAGGGCCGCCGCGGCTTCCGCCACACTCGCCCCCTGGAAGTACACCAGCACCAGTACTTCACGGTGTTCCGGAGTGAGTGTCTTCACAGCCTCGCGGACGTCGAGCGTCGCCGCGGCCCGCTCGGCGTGGTCGGAGATCACCCGCGCGTTCTCCAGCACGGCGTCCCCGACCTCGGCCGGCCGCGCCTGCCGGGCCCGGCGCGCGTCGATCGCGAGCCGCCGCGCCACCGTGAGCAGCCAGGGCCGTACGGAGGCGAAGTTCTCGGCGCGCAGGGCCTCGGGGTGCTGCCAGGCACGCACCAGCGTCTCCTGGACCAGGTCCTCCGCGCGCTGCCGGTCTCCGTCGCAGAGCCGGAGCAGCAGCGCGAAGAGGGGCCGACCGTGCTCGCGCTGCAGTGCGGCGAGCTCGTGCTCGGCGGTCGTCCCGTTCGTGAGTGTGATTCCGGCCGTCATGGCCGTATGGCAACGCACGGCGCCCCTCGGGGACAGGGCGCGCGCAGGGGCGTGCGGCGGACGGTCGATCGCGTCGACGAACGGTTCGACGAACGGTCGGGACGGCGGTTCTCGCACGCCGGACGGCCTAATGGGCGTGTCGGAGCGGGGATGGCCCGCAGTCGGATTCTTACCTATTTGTCTGCATATACGACTACAGCGGGGTGAAGTGATGATCACACGCAGTCGACAGGTGGCGGTGGCCCTGACCGTCGTCCTCGCCGCGGGCGCCGCCTACCAGGCCCGTGCCCAGCGACCACTGGAATCCAACCGTCCGGCCCCCTCCGTCACGTCGGCCCGCGGCTTCACCCTGGTGGCCTCGGGGGACGTGCTGCCGCACGACTCGATCATCGAGCGCGCCCGCTTCGACGCGGGCGGCGCCGGCCACGACTTCCGGCCGATGCTCTCCGGCATCCGCTCCGTGGTCGCTCCCGCCGATGTGGCGCTGTGCCACATGGAGACCGTGTACGGCGCTGACGGCGACTACACCGGCCACCCCGTCTTCAAGTCCCCGCCCGAGGTGGCCCAGGGGCTCGCCGCCACCGGTTACGACGGCTGCTCCACCGCCTCCGAGCACACCCTGGACGACGGCCCGGACGGCATCCTCCGCACCCTGGACGCCTTCGACCGCGCGGGCCTGCGGCACACCGGCTCGGCGCGCACCGAGCCGGTGTGCCGCAGGC